>NZ_JADQAN010000013.1:0-100460 GCF_022129425.1 Psychrobacter sp. Ps1
CGCTATGATCTTAGAATGAAGCTGTTTGCTGGTATCATTAATTCCGAGCTTAAATTATGACTTTTGCAAGAGGTCTATTTACAAACTTTTATTGAGTATCTATAATCAAAGCCAATGGTTGATGATTTTCACGACTGAGATAAAAAGCCTTATGGAAAATAATATTAAGCTCGATAAAGCGACCCCGCCGCCATTGCCTAGATCTACGGTGGCTAATAATCATAGTGCTGAAGCAAATTATGGCATCATTGACTGGTTTAAAAAGGGCATGAGAAATTACACGAATTTTTCTGGTCGTGCGCGCCGTAAAGAATATTGGTATTTTTTTCTAGTGCAATGGGGGTGATGATCGTTGCAATGCTGCTGGACGCAATAATATTCAGCTCAGAGACAGGTTTATTTTACATAGTAGCGGCACTTGGTTTATTTCTGCCTGGTCTTGCCGTGACTATCCGTCGCTTACATGATACTAGCCGCTCAGGATGGTGGTTTTTGATAGGGATAGTGCCACTTGTAGGCTCTATTATATTGCTGGTATTTCTAGTGAGTGATACCAAGCTTGAAACCAATAAATGGGGTCTACCGGCGAAATAGTCCGGTTAAAACAGGCGGTAATCGTTAATAAAACGGCTTACGCCTGTTTACAAATGTCCTCACTGATTTTTGAGTTTGGTTTCTGTATAATATAGGGGCAGGCGGAAACCGTGGCTCTGCACTTTATTTATCTTTTCTAACTCGGGACGGACCGATACTTTGATATGCACCTTACTGTTTAAATACAGGTGCTTTGGAGTCTTGGTTGATTACCTTATCCCCAGTTAAACGTCGCTTAATTTATGTGACCGCTTTCGAAATTATCGCGATTATCTTATCTACCATCATATTGATGAAACTCAGTCACAGTGATGCATCAGAATCCTTACCAATCGCCGTAATGATATCGGTAGCAGCCGTTGTTTGGAACTTTATATATAATACCGCTTTTGAAGCGTGGGAACGTCGCAGGTGCATTGTACGTCGCACGTTATGGATACGCAGTGTTCATGCTTTTGGTTTTGAAGGTGGGCTGGTATTAATCTGCTTGCCACTATATATGATTTGGTACGATGTTGGTCTAGTAAAAGCCTTTATGATGGAAGTGGCGCTACTGCTATTTTTCTTAGTTTATACGTTTACGTTTACTCTGATTTTTGACAAGATATTTACCTTACCTTATCACTATAAATCCGCGAATGCCTCTTAACTAAAGGCATTGAACAAAAAAAGCTGCCTATATATGGGCAGCTTTTCGATGATACTATTCAATAGAATCGTTGCAGTTATTCAAATTTATTATGCTACAGCATTATTTACTTACCTTGATAAACAGGTTTACGCTTCGCTATAAAGGCGCTAACCCCTTCGATAAAGTCATCAGTTTTTGCCATTACGGTCTGTTGCTCTACTTCCGTATCTAACGCTGCGCTCAAACCAGCGAAGGCGTGTACGTTGAAGCTCTCTTTCATAGCGGCCAATGCTTTGCCTGGCAGCTGGCTCAATCGTAGCGCCAATGCTTGTACGGTGGCTTCTAGCTCGTCAATACTTACCACGTTGTTCACTAGATTTAAACGCGCCATGTCTTCGGCTTTCAGTTTATCACCTAGCATTACAAGCTCAGTGGCTTTCGCTGCACCAACCAATTGGTTTAATAAGTAAATACCACCTGCATCTGGAACTAGGCCAATATTAACGAACGCTTGTACAAATTTTGCATTGTCTGCGGCAATTCGGAAGTCACAAGTAAGCGCCAAGTTCATGCCAGCACCTGCCACAGCACCTTCTAATTTGGCAATAATCGGCTTATGAATATGACGTAATTTTAAGCTGACTTCGCCTGCGCCTTCTACCATGCCTCTTAATTTGTTTGAAACAATATCCTTGTCTAATCCTTCAGACAACATCTCTTTAATATCGCCGCCGCTTGAGAAGTTACCACCAGCCCCTTGTAAAATAATCACCCGTACTTGATCATCTGCAGCCGCTTTATCTAGCGCTATCAAGACTTGGTTTTTTAAGGGTGTGCCAAAAGCGTTTAAGCTTTTTGGATCGTTAAAAGTAATGGTAGCAATGTGCTCTGCAACTTGATAATCGACGAGAGACTGTGACATTTGAGATTTCCTTATTTTAAATGACGGTTTTAATATTCTGTATCAATGACAATACTTTGAGATAAACGTAAAAATGGTTCAATGCTGATTACTATAGCAGCTTGCTACGATTATAAAAGCGTGTTTTGTGGGCGCTTAAGACACATCTATATGCTGGTAAACTTTACTATTCTATCGTAAAAGCTGATGCTAGCTAATGAGACAAAACGACTGACTCGTAAAAAGGCTATAACCTAAGAGGCTAATGGATTATGCTAATATGCCAGGTTGAGCGTAAAAGAGTCGTAAAAGACACAAGGGTACGCTCGAACTTTTCATTGATCAAACAAGGATGTGGTTATGCCAACTATCACTGTAAGTAACGCTGATATTTATTACGAAGACAGCGCACCGAACGATACACAAAAGCCCGTTATCGTATTTGCTCATGGTCTACTGTGGAGCTCACAGATGTATGATAAGCAAGTGGAGCACTTTCAAACAGACTACCGTTGTATTGCTTTTGATTTTCGCGGGCAAGGTCAGTCGCAGGTTACTAAATCTGGCTATGATATGGAGACGCTGACTGACGATACGCTTGGCTTACTTGCAGCGCTTGGTATTGATAAGTGTCACTTTGTTGGGCTATCTATGGGCGGGTTCGTGGCTCAACGTATTGCGCTCAAACGCCCTGAGTTGCTGTTGTCATTGACGCTGTTAGAAACCTCTGCTGACCCTGAAGATCCAAAAAACATCCCTCAGTATCGCAAGCTGGTCAAAGCGATTCGCTGGCTAGGTATGAAGCGTGTGAGTAATAAGGTGATGCCAATCATGTTTGGCAGTACGTTCTTGGCAGACAAACTGCGTAAATCTGACCGTAAGCAGTGGCTAACGATGCTACAAAGCAATCGCAAGGGCGGCGTGGTCAAAGCAACAATGGGCGTGATTGAGCGTACAGGTACTTATGAGCAGTTGGGTGAGATTACAACGCCAACACTGATTGTGGTTGGTGATGAAGATGCCGCCACGCCTTATGCCAAATCTGAACGCATGCATTTTGCTATCGCTGGATCCAAGCTTGCCATTATCAAAGGTGCGGGTCATACATCGACAGTAGAAGAGCCTGATCAAGTGAATCAAGTACTTCGTCAGTTTTTGGAAAGTTGTGCTTAATGTAGATACTGTTCGAGAGCTTTGAAGCCTTATATCTATAGAAGTCCTAAGCAAATCTCTATATAAAAAAGCCGCTACCTGTATTTGATAGCGGCTTTTTTCATAGTGTGAGTTGTTAAATAGCAGACAACCATCTGTATCAGCGATGATAGCTACATTCGTGAGCTGTACTGGCTATGTCCATCGTCAATGGTTCCAAAGGCTTCTGCACGATTGACGATTTCAGTCGCCCAAGCACGGTGCGTCGCAGGCTCTAGCATCGTATTATTGTACTTAAATACCGCTTTGGCCTCAGAGTGAAGGATCGCTTGTGCTTCATCCAATGTACTCAATGGCACACAGTAAGCTTGCTGTACTAGGGCGATTTGGCTTGGATGAATGACAGTTTTGCCCACCATCCCTAAGCTGACATCTCGGTTTAGCTCTTGCATAAATAATGTCGGCTGGTCTAAATACTCAAATACTGGCGCGGTAAGATAAAAACCATGCGGCACAAAACAGCCCAGCATTTGATAAGCCAACGTACCGATAGGCGAGTCATAGACAATACTGTTTTTTGGGCGGCGTAAGCGCAATGCTGCGAACAAGTCATTACCGCCGATACGTAATGCAAAAACTGGCTGGCTAAATGCTTCTTTAAAAGCGATGGCAAGCTCCTGATTGTGATGCGGATTAAACAGTGCGGCGGTTTCGAGCGTTGGCATAAGTAGTTGATCTACTTTTAGGTTCTGACAAGCCATGCGCCAGTTAGATAAGCTATACATATCAACTTTTGGCATGACGAAACCATCGATGAGGTCAATATAGGTATAATCAGCCAGTTGCTGTAGCATCATCGGACTACGTGGACGTATAAAGACCAGTGGCCGTGTCGGGTGCTGAGCATGAATTTTCGCCGATTTAGATGGCGCATTAATGCTATTCACATGTTCTGCCCAAGTATCCAGCAGGGTGCGCAAACGCTCAAGCGCCAACTCTACATCCTGCTGACTGACCGCATCCTCTAGACAGATAATAATACTATTAATCGTCGGTAGTTTGTCCCGCTTGATGACTTGCCAAATATCTTGGCGAGTCGCAGGCATGTATAAGCTAGCACCGAGCTGATATGGATGGTGCGTGTGCGGTTTGACCATCGCATGACGCTCAGTGATCAGATGCGCATAAGATTGGGTATTATTGTAAAGGTCTGACTCGGTTTTTAGCATATCTGACATAATTGGCATCATAGGTAGAGGGTATAAGAGAGCGAAAAAGAAAGTATTTAATACTGGTAAATGTATTAAGTGTCTTGGGAGCGCTGCTTGATAAGCGTGATGGCTTGATAAGGCAGTATTTTATCACCTAATACACTGATAGTGATATTTCGTTGTGCACATAAATGGCGTAGCAGTACGGTATCAGGGTGCTCAGCAGTGGCGAGCAATATACGCTCGGGATCACGGCGTAATATGGCACGTGTTGCCTCAGCAATAGTCGGCTTAATACGGTTGCGATTGATGATATGATAATCTGCTGCCAGCGTCTCTATCAACGCCGCAGTCTGGTAGCGTGGCTGCTGGTAAGTCGGTAAACGCGCTGGAGTTGTAGCCAATGATCGTCTCACGGCATCGATACGCTCAATAAATGCCAAACTGTGATCTACCTCAATTAAATCATCATAAAAAACACTGCGATGCAGGCCTGATGACGGCTCTGTATACAAGCTGCGTGAAATTAATCCTGATACGGTGCTATTTAACAACCCTGATGGGATTAACCAGTCTTCTTCACTAGCCGCGAGCCAAGCAACGCCAGCCGGATCGGCAAGAGTCAGTAGCGGAATGACGTCAGCGCCTTGATGGAAAATGTTGGCAAAATTAACATGAGTAGAATCACTAAACGTCTCTAGACTGCGAGCCAACTCTTGATAGATGGCTCCTTTACCTGTCCAACCATCGACGAATACAATCGGACTATTTGGATAAGCCTCTAGTAGCATTTGCAGGGCCACTGGATCAAGACCACGATCGCGAATGATACTGATGCCATAATGTACAGTTGGCAAGTAATAGCTACTGTCTGTATCCGATAGCGCACGCTGCAATAACACGCCGATCGGTAGACCCGCTCGTACCAAACTGACCAAAATCAGTGGATACTCATCACTCACGTCCTGCTGAAGAACTTGATGTAGCGTATAGGATAAATGAGCGATATCAGTCGCGGTTCTTGTTGACCCTTGCTCTAACGCCTGTATGTATAGCTGCTCATGCATTGTAGTAGGTGCTTGCTCTAAAGTCAGCATGTCAGAGTAATGGCGTTGTCCGCTTTGGATAAGCGCTTCTTTTTGACTGACGGGCACATCGGCAACCGCGTCCTTATCTACCATATCGAGTAGGACAGTGACATCGCTTGCAAGATAGCTGCCTGAGCCATAGTTTTGCAGAGCAGCTCTTTTTATCTGTATATTAGGTAAAGTCATAGTATGAATAGTAGCACTCTTGATGATAACAGTGGATTTGCGTGGCTGCAGTTTAAACTCGTGGTTTAGCCTGACAATTTAGACTGGTATTGCTCATGCAATTGGCCATGATTGGGCATACCGTACCAGTCCAATAACTGTAAGAAAGGCAGATCAGCTAAGCTATCACCAAAGCCAAAACTGGGACGCTGATGGTCTAAATGATGCTCTAATAAAAACTGTACCGCATGACGCTTATGAACCGCATGGGGCAATATCGCTAGGTTATTGGCATTCACATGTACATAGAAATCTTGATCAAAATCACGTATCAGAGTGGGCAGTTTCTCAGCTAAATCTACGAGCGATTGGTGGTCTTTCTGCGCATGTTTGATAGCCAGATAAATGGTGAGCTCTTCATCCGTAGAGCCATTGTTAAAGTTATCGATATGCGGTGTAAATACTAGGTGACTTTGCTCGCTTTGACTATGACTGGCAAACAATTGACTTAACTGATTAAGCTTATCTTGCAATGGCGCGAGTTTACTATACATATGCTGCTGCCACCTGCTTAGCAGCGCTCCATCAGACGTTAAAATAATCGCTCCATGGGTCAATACTTGCCAGCTATCAAAGGGCAGCTTCACACGTTTTATTTCACTACGATCCCGTGCCGTTACTACAATTAATTCAGTGCTAGCAAGCAACCAGTTGAGAAAGGTTGCTTGGCGCTGGCTCATAAAGCTTAGTGGTTCGTCTTGCTTATTGACCGTTGCACAAACCAAAGTTTCAGGCTCAGTAGTGGGTAAATCCCAAGCGTTAATTTTACGCTGGGTTTGGAACAACGTGTCATCCAAATCCATCAAAGCATAAGGCTTAATAATGTCTGGGTTGGCTTTAAAAAAGGAGGTAGTCATGGCGTCGTCCGTAAATAATAGGTTTGAAAGTTAGAGAACAGTTTAATGACTAGGGCTCACCACTAGTACGTTATCCAAACCTCGCCACATAGCATCCACGCTATCAGCTGATGTTTCTATACACAACACTATCAAATCCCAATCACTAGGCTCAACGTTATAAGCAAAATTGGTCATACCAAGCCCGTAATTATCGCTAAAGCTCAGCATCGTGGTAATCGCCCCACCAAGCGCAATCGGTGAGCGGGTTAACGCGCTAAAATTAACCATGGACGCTGTATCTTCGCTCAGTTTTTTAGACTCTAATTCAAGCCATTCAGCCAATAAAAATGGCAACCAAACAAACTCATTGCTACCCAAGACTAAGATTCTTTTTGGTAGTTGAGCAACATCAAATTTTTCTTGATCATTGAAGCTGGTAAATGTAGCCTGAAAACTCGAAAGGTAGTTAGCAAAACCCTCTGTACTGTCTAGCGTTGGAAAACGCCCCCAGTTGCCCGTATCACCGAGCGCCTGACTACCAGCGGCAGTAGTATCAACCGATGGCATCGTAATAGGTTCAGGATTAAGTGCATCTGTCCATTGCCATGCGCCAGACAGTAAGTGATGACGATGAAACTCAATGCCAGCCAGACGATCCGCCATACGTGCAGGCTTAGCATCTGACTGTGGGTGAGGTTTTTCTTGATCTAATGACCAGTCGACCAATGTTGTTAAGTGCACTTGTTCTAATTGTGTCAGTCCTGCTTCACGTAGGGCTGTGACGACATTAACGCAGGTATTACCCGTTGAAGCTTCATCATCGACCATAATCAGTGTTTTACTGGCCAGTAGCTGCGCTTGAGTAACGCTATCTTTGCTCTGATAAATCAAATGCTGGCTGGCATGACTGTGGTCTTCACAAAATGTCGTCAGCAAGGAGTCGGTACCATTCGGATCACTACTTTCATCGTGCTGTGCATGACGCGTAGAGTTTAATAGCAGGGCTTGAGGATAGCGCGTTTGTAGCGCTTGATGTACACCAGCAGATAGACCAACAGCGGTCTCTGCCATACCAATGACTAGAATAGGTTGAGGTAACTCACTAGGTACTAAGTTAGCCAAATCAGTAAATGCCTCTCGCATGGTGCTTGGCGCAACGGGAATATGACGACCTAGCACTTTTGAAACAAACAAAAACGCCCGTTTTGGGTTGATACGCTGGGCAAATCCTAGCAAATCTTCTAATTGATAATGCTCGTGTTGTTCAGCGCTATTTTGATTGATGGCTGATTTGTTAGTGGCTGAGTTGGTTTGGTAAGTTAGATCTAGCGTACCACGGGGTAGGGTGATGGTCGTACTGTGTTGCTCATTTAACATTCATATTCCTTGGCGCTTTTATTTGTATGTCGTCGTAGATTTTTAACCCTGACAGCCAACTAGCCATAAGGCACTGCGACTTTGCTTGCTTAGCTGAGGTGTGGTAAGAGGCGTAGCACTGTTCAAATCAGTCGTGTTCTCCAAACTGATACCAGCGCTCGCCAGTAGGGCAGATAATAACTGAAATTTCACTGCATAGTTCATATTTTGTGCATGTTCATGAACCAGACTTGATGTGACCATACCGACTACCTCTCCAGTCAGCAATAATAAAGGACTACCACTAGATCCAGGCTGAATGGGTGCGGTGAACTGTATATGACGGATATCGTTATTTAAACCTGTCAATCCTGATATACAGCCTTGGGTGACTTGCAGTTGGCTACTCAGTCCTGACAACGGAAACCCCAGTGTGGTAATGGTCTCACCCAATATATCAACACACTGCTGCGCCAATGGAAGGTAGCTAGGCAAAGGATCACTAACTCTAATAATAGCTGAATCGCTTCCGATATCGCTGAGTACGACTTGTGCCTCGCGATCAGGCTGACCTTGCTGACGTACGCCAACCATCGCTGCTGACTCAATCACATGATAGCAGGTCAGCAGATGATAGGGATTAATAGCAAACGCTGTTCCTGTCCAAGTCTCGCCTGCTTGTACTTGACGAGGAGGGCGAGCTTCGTTGTTTGGTTGAGTACGCCGCTGATGCTGAGCTTCTTGAATAAGCGTATGTGTGCTAGGTGGACGAACATCCAGACTAACCTGCACATGATGTTCAAGGCTCGCCAAGCCTTGCGTTGATGCCTCACCAAGCGCCCGACATTTGAACTGTCCATTACGTTGATATATTTCTAATATAATCGCCGCTTTGACATGCCGCTCGTTTGTTGTGAAGTTATAGCGAATATCTCCATTATTGAGCGTGAGGCTTACGTCGTTCAACTCTACCGCTGGCAAGTTTAGGCTTGGCTCATGATAAACATAAGCAATCAGTTGTAAGAAACTAACATTATTTTTATCAAATAACTGGGGTAAATCTAACTGCCATGCGCTTGGATTATCCTTGCTATCGAGCTGAGCCCAGTCTTTAGACTCATGTAAATAAGCAGGACTACAAACTGCTTTACGATAGGCATCTAATGGCAACCACAATAGTCCAAGCTGCTGTCCAAATCCCAATGGTTTAGTAGTAGAAAATGCGATCGCACACTTTGTATTTTCGATAACCGTATTGGCTCCTAGCACTAATTCGACTTGCTTCGACATCACATTTCCTTAGTTTATTTGCGCAATTATAATTATTTTTATTGTTTAATGATTTTATCTTTGAGACTAAAGTCTGACTATATAAAGGGTTTTGATTTTGTTTTAAACCTACCATTCCAAAAAGAAAAAACGCTAATGGATGTTTTAATAAACAATTAAGATTATTTGCATAATAGATGTATCAAGATATATAGGTTTAAATAGTTTCGGAACTCCTTTTAATAACTAATTACTTTTAGAAAATAATAATGAGGTTTTATAGTCTAGCCATTTGTCGGTTAATGTAGCCACTTATCGGACAAAGCCATATAGTGTATTGCTACAAAATAAGATTCCGGTGATAATACAATCAAAATCTATTGCTATTTAGTAACTCTACTGTGACCAAGTGTTATCTGTAAATTTTAAAAATAGTATTTGATTTAAACCTATTAATTTTAATCTTATTTTCAAGCTTATTGCTGCTTCTCAATTAATGAATTTCTAGTAGTTAGAGTGCTTGTATGCTTAATAACTATAAAAATCGAAGTCTCATCTACTGAATATATTTCATTTCTTATAATATAAAAGATATATAAAAACTATCATATGGTTGATGTCTGCATATCTTTTATATTGTGAGAAAGCCAGTTGTTCGGACCTTTGAGACGTTATTCACATTAGTTTATCTAGATAGCTTGTTATAAGAAAGCGTAGCAGTATTTTAAGAAAAGGAGTGCTCTGTGAAATTCTCTTGTGCATTAGAAACGTCTTCTGAACGTATTCGTCTGGTCAATGTTATTTCGCCGCTTATCAAAGCAGGTTATCAGCTGGTTTCCCAAAGACAAGAGGCTTCAGAGAATGGTGGTAATATCATTCATGTAATCGCAAGAAGCCTAGGCTCTAAAACGCAAGCAGATCTAATCGATGATTTATCTTCAATTGAAGGCTGTACGCTTTTTAATCTAGAAATAGATGAAGAGGGCGGCTCGTCAGCTGCCCCTGCAAAAAAGACATTGGATGAAAAAAGCGTCTTATCAGCCATCGGTGCTTATTACCCTAAAATAGTAGATATTGTCAGCCAGTATGAGGATAGTTTACCTATTGAGCGACGTGTGACTGCATTGCAGGAGTTGGGCCGCAAGGTTGGCGGCGGTATTTACCAGCGTGATTATTCACTTGGTAGTCCACTAAAGATGCCTACTACGATCACTCGTGAGCTTGTACCAGCACTAAAAGGTCTGTCTAAAGTTAAAGCAAAGAATAATGTGATCTATTTAATCAAATGTCCATTCTGTAAGTCGTCAGATCATACTCACTCAGGATGCCATTTTATTGTGGGCTATATAGAAGGCTTTTTGGCAAGCAACCCTGCTATAGATGTGGTTCAAGTTGAAGAGACTAACTGCGGCGCAGGCAGTACCAATATTTGTGAATTTACCATTGGGTAAGAAAAACTGCGTGTAGATAATTTCATGTCTATGCAAAAAAATCAACGAGCGAATGACGCACCATGTTGCAATAAAAGTAACGTTATTTGACTCAATTCTTATGATAGATAAAAGGCAAAAAAATGATGGAAGTTGAATATAACTTACTTTTGGTGTTGGTCTCATACGCCATTGCAGTATTTGGTTCTTATGTTGGCTTAAACCTTGCCATTCGAGTACCTTCTGCTAAGCCAGGAACGGATTTGTATTTTTGGGTAGCGCTATCATCGATTGCTATCGGTGGTGCGATTTGGTCTATGCATTATATCGGTATGATGGCTGTAGATATGAAGATGCCTGTGACTTATGACTTAGGGCTAACAGTTGTCTCAATGCTACTCGCGATTTGTTTCGTTGCAGTTGGTATTGTTATCGTAGGTCGTGGTGAACCAAGCGTTGCTAAGTTAATCGGTGGCGGTGTGCTTACTGGGCTAGGTGTTGCAGCCATGCATTATACCGGTATGGCCTCTATGCAGATGGACGCTACCATGTCATATAATATACCGCTGCTTATCTTATCGATTGTAATTGCTATTGCAGCCGCTATCGCTGCACTATGGTTGGCATTCAATCTACGTGGTACATTACAGCGTTTTGGTAGTGCCTTCATCATGGGTCTTGCAGTTTGTGGTATGCATTACACTGGTATAGCCGCGATGGAAATGACGATGACTAATCACTCGATGTCTATGGATTATACGCATGCAGGTGCCATCTCTTCATCAATTATGATCTTCATCGGTTCAGCAATCGTACTTAGCTTACTATGGGTCATAGCTTCTAAAAATGCACCTAAGCAAGCGACACTAGCATTTGGCGAGTAATTTTAAACGTTAATTTTTAATACTTTTCAAGAATGAAGATAATAAAAAAGGTTTTTAGATATTAATCTAAAAACCTTTTTTGTGTCTGTTCAAATCATTTACTAACCACGTGCATGCTTAGCGGGCTATTTATTCAGCAAAGTTTTCAATTTTGACACTCATCATAATAGAGCGTACTTGGCATGGCTCAATATGCTGAATATTGGTCTCTAAGTTAGGTCTCTCTGATAACCCCAACCAATAAGAAAATCCGACTTGCGTCAAGTCGATCCCACTATGAGAAGTATAATCAATACCACCTGATGGACGGCTATTAATCTCAAGAACTCGGTGCTGACCGCTATCATCAGCTTTGGTTTGTACGCTGACGATGCCATCACAGCCAAAAGCCTTAATTAGTGGGATTACGACATCCATGACAGACTGCTCATAACCAACGTGTTGTATTTTCCCTGTTTTATGACGAGTGACAGCAGCTAGGACTTCACCATATTCACAGACTACATCGATAGAGTATTCTTGCCCTGACAGATACGGCATAAGCAACATTGGAATAAGGCGATCGTGTACCATTTGGCTGTTGGTATAGGCATTTACAAATTGGGCTGTATTTATTTTTTTCTCTTCAGTGAAATATAAGTGCTCAAAGCTATCGTACTGCTCGTCATATTCTTTACCAGTGTCTAGTCGCCAAAACCCTTGTGCAAAAATACCGACAACAGGTTTCACGCATAGAGGTTGGTCACCATATTTGGCTAATAAATCCTCAAGCTCCGCCGTATTATTAAAACGCCATGCGTCTGCCGCTGGAATGTTATGAGTGTGACAATGTTGCATAAAAGCAAATTTATCATCGATTGATTCTAGTGCCGCTACGCTAGTTGCGCCTGTTAACAAACGAATACCCGCAGCGTCAAATTTTTCACGATGCGCTTCATAATCAATACCATTGCGCCCAGTCAGCAGTACTTTTACGTTATGCTTTTGAGCTTGCTCCAATACGAACTGCCAGCGTGGTATGGCAGTTTCATCAGTCATTTGGATATCAGTATCTATAATCGAGTCAGATGGCTCGCGATAAACCATATCGGCAAATTCGAAAATCTCAGGTCTATCATGACGGTGTGAGGCAAAAACTTGAAAGGGCTTATTTGATTTGCTCTTTAGACTTTGTAAGCTCTCTAACATATCACGCTGGCTAGATTGGCCTTCAGCTAACCACGCTGCTACTGGTATTGAAGGGTTACTATTGTCAGCAAGATTATTCATAATTCTCTCAGCGTTATCGTTAGGTGTAGGGGAATGGGCAAGTCAATATTGCTACTGCAAATCTAGTAGTAATATTAGCAAAGGTATACGGTTTAATAGGACGTATTATATACAAATGATATGCGTTATAAACGCCTCTAATAAAATAGTCACAGGGATTTGTAAGGATGACTTTAGCGCTTATATCGCGATTGTCTGGTTCAAAAAATTCATAATATCCATGCTACTATATGACGACAGTCAGCATGACAATGACAACAGCATAATAAATAATCTAAAGGACGTATGATGAGTCAAAATCAACCTCAAAAACTAATTGCAGGTGCCAATGCACCACTACCAACTGACAATATTAGCATTCGTATTTTAAGCCAAAATGCCATCGATTGTGCCGCTTATCGCCTGACTAATGACGGAAAAGTACGCGGTGATGGTGACATGATATTTTATGGTCAGACACGTAGCGATGATGGTAGCGTTAGCTTCCGTGGTCATGACAGTGATGGGTTTTTTGATGTCAATTTGTCTGCACAGCCTGCAAGTATCGAGAAAATTGCCCTAGCGTTCTCTAGTTCGCAAACATTGTCGCAAGTTGGCGATGTGGATATTCAAGTCTTACAGGGCAGTCAGGTGCTGATGACCTGTCAACTGAGTAGCGCTGGACGTAACGAAAAAGCTATTATATTGGCTGAATGCTATCGCAGACAAGGAAACTGGAAATTTCGTTTTATCGCCCAAGGTTTTGAGGGAGGGTTAAAACCTTTATCTGAGCATTTTGGTGTGGAAATCGCTGATGAAGCGCCTGCCCAAAATCATAACCCTGCACAAAGCCAACCTCAATCTATCAACACTCAGCGACCAATCAATACGCAAAAAGCAAGCAGCACGTCTCAAGCCAACAACCCGCCACCAATCCCTGTAAGTCCTTCGATTAACTTAAGTAAGATAACGTTAACTAAAAACCAATCTAGCATTAATCTTAAAAAACGTGATGACTTTGGTAAAATTTCAGTCAATTTAGATTGGAACCAATGCCCCCAAAGTGATAAATCAGCGCCTAAAAAAGGCATACTGGGAGATCTGTTTAAGCAGCATCAATCAAGCGGTATCGATTTAGATGTCGGCGCTATGATTCATCTAAAAAGTGGTGAAAAAACCCTTATTCAAGCGTTGGGAAATCGCTTTGGTAGCTTGCAATCAGCGCCTTACGTCTGCCTACGTGCGGATGATAGAACAGGGCAGGTAAGTGGCGGTGAATGGCTAGATATTAATGGTCAACAATGGTCGCAGATTGAAGAGGTATTTATCTTTGCGTTTATTTACGAAGGCGCACCTAACTGGGAAAAAACCGATGGGGTTGTGACTATCCATGTGCCAGAGCAATCACCGATTGAGACACGTTTGACCGAAGGCGCTGGTAATCTACCAATGTGTGCCATTGCCCGTTTGGTCAATCAACAAGGCAGTATCAATGTTGAGCGTATCAACCAATATTTCAAAGGTCATCAAGAAATGGATAAGGCCTTTAACTGGGGCTTTAGCTGGAAGCGTGGACGTAAATAGTGTTTTTTAAGATCTAAATAATAAACATAAAGGAGCGGCCCAGCTATTGATAGATGGGCCGCTCTCTTTTGAAATAAACTATTTAACTAGATTGGTAATAATCCAGTTAAAGTCTAAAGTCAATTACGCATGCGGTGTGATAGCAGGCATTAAGTCGTGGAAGGTGCGGCCAGAAGCAGTCTCGCCAATCGCATGCATTTTCCATTCATTGTTATGACGATAAACTTTTGCCATTACCATTGCTGTGTGTCCACCTTGCGCCGACAAATTATAACGTGCTACTTCGCTATTATTATTGGCATTAACGATACGGCAAAACGCATTTTCTACCGTTTCAAACGTTTGACCGGTAAAGCTATTGACCGTAAATACCAATGAGACCACATTGGCAGGTACTCTTGAGAGATCGACGTTGATGACTTCATCATCGCCATCACCGTCGCCAGTACGGTTGTCACCAGTATGCACGATACTGCCATCTTTCGATTTTAGCTGACTGAACCAAATGGCATCGACCGCTTGCTTGTTAGCATCGAACATGATGCATGAAGCATCTAAATCGATAGAGTCGCCGCCAGAACCGCCGCCGAATAATTTTCCTAAGAAGCCACCTTTTTTATCTTGTGGCCCTTGAGCGACATCCCAACCTAGACCCAATTTAACTTGAGTAAGCTCGCCACCAGCTTCTTTGCTTAGGGAGATTTTTTGACCTTTTTGAAGACTAACTGCCATGTGAGTATCCTTATAATAATTGTGAGTAAAACCGTTTAAAAATAACGCTAAAGAATGTTATAAATTGCGAAAGGCACTATAAGATATTGTCTAAAAAGCCACCACCGCCGCCACGTCCGCCTGAGCTAGTACCTAGGACGCTTTGTATCCAACCTTGATAACTGTCACGATTGCGCGAGCAAATAATGACTTTGCCACTTCCTGAGAAGTTCAGAACCATACCTTCGCCACTAGTGACAGAGTTGATGATATTGCTCATGATGCCTTTTTTCTTACTGGTCGAAACTGACAATTTGTATTCAAGATTTGAGTCCCAGCAGACCACATGACCGTTATCAATAATGACGTCTTTGTCTGGTGTGACATCAATCTCAAACAACGAGCCAAAACCAGATACCACGACTTGGCCTTGACCTTGGGTCTGCATCACCATAAAGCCGCCTGTATCACCGAATACTGCACCGCCTAAATTACGCTGAATATTGGCTCTGATATCGACGCCAGTTTGGGCCGCGACAAACGCACCATCACTCAATGTATACTGCTGCTTGCCAACTTCTATGATTTGCATATCACCATCAAGCGTGGGCGCAAGCAAACAGTCGCCCTCACCATTAACCGCTTCAATCTGCTGTTGGAACAACGATTCATCGTTTGCGAAGCGGCGCATCAGTGACTGCATCAGGCCGCCTTGTAGCTTACCTTTCAGCTCAAGATTTGACTCCATCATCACCATTGCATTGGCTTCACAATAAATTGAATCACCTTTTTTAAGATTACAATGCAAAAAAGGTTCAATAGTACCGATTAAACTGAATGTTGCGGCCATGGCTTGCAAATCCTTATTCTAATATCTTTGTTAAATGCTCTTAATGTGTGCGTGTGCTTTTAGGTACTCTATAGCTTTTATGATAAGCCAATTAAATTTAAAGCCATCAAATGCGTTAAAGGGGCACACTTGATGGCTCATTGGATCATAACCAGACGTCTGATTATGATAATTGGCTTGCTAAACGTTTACGTTGGTTTTAACGTTAAACATTTACGCCATAAGAGGCTGCTAATGGTCCAAGACCACCGCTGAAGCCTTGACCGACCGCACGGAATTTCCAATCACCGCTGTGACGATATAATTCACCGAAAATCATCGCTGTTTCAGTGCTGCCATCTTCTGATAGGTCATAACGAGCGATTTCAGATTCGCCATTGTCGTTTACAACGCGGATATAAGCATCACCAACTTGACCGAAGTTTTGGTTACGTGCTTGGCCTTCATAGATGATTGCACAGATAGCTACTTTGTTGACGTCAGCTGGGATGCTAGCAAGATTGATTTTGATTTTCTCATCATCGCCATCGCCTTCGCCAGTACGGTTATCACCAGTATGCTCAACAGCGCCGTTGTCTGATTTTAGGTTGTTGAAAAAGATAAAATCTTGGTCGTTACGGACTTTGCCTGCTTCGTTAATCAAGAAACCGATTGCATCTAAATCAAACTCTTGGCCGTCAGTGGCACGTGGATCCCAGCCTAGACCGACTGTAATGTTAGTTAAACCTGGCGCTTCTTTTGATAAGTTTACGTTGCCGCCTTTTGTTAAGCTAATAGCCATACAAATATCCTTTGGATTAATAGTTAAGTGGATTGAGTGATAAAAAATAAACTAAAAGTTGTGCAGTGACTGATACCTCAGAGCAAATAATAAAAACTTACCTGTACGCTATGCCCTGCATATCATTAGGTTTTACTATACTAAGCGTTTGCTCACTAAGCAAGGCGTATTTTGTGCGCTTACTATATGCTTACTAAGGGACATAATACTTCTGTATCTTTGATAATTTCTAATCAACTTAGCAATAGTCGTTAAGATATTGTTATGAAAAGTAATGTTTCATACAAAAAGGGATTTAGCACAAAGGTAGCTTAGATAAAACAATCGCTTTAAAAAGCATCGACTGACTATATAGGCTTAGAACAAACTAACTCATGGCTTAGGTATGCTTCGCAGCTAGTATGAGAGCATGGCATTATATAAAAAACCTATTTAGATAAATATACATGTATCTCTTATTCTGCAAAAACCGACCAGCCAGTTTTTTGTACGAAGCGCTCTAGTGCTTTTAGTCCAAGCTTAGAGTTACCTACATGATCAAGCCCTGGTGACCAAACAGCGATGGATCCTTTACCCGGTGCTATCGTCAAAATACCGCCACCAACACCACTTTTGCCTGGTAAGCCCACACGGTAAGCAAATTCGCCAGAACCATCATAATGACCACACATCATCATCAATGAGTTAATACGGCGTGCTCGTTTTTCATTGATTACACGTACTCCTGAGTGCTTATCAACTCCGTTAGACACTAAATAAAGACCGGCACTGGCCAACTGTTGGCAGTTCATTGCAATTGAGCACTGATGAAAATACGTACCTAATACATTATCCACATCGTGTCTTAAACGACCAAAGGATTTCATAAAGTGCGCCAGAGAGGCATTTCGGTCCTTGTGCGCCATCTCAGAAGCCGCTACTTTATGATCAAAGCGAATTGACTCATCATCTGCAATGAGGTGGACAAACTGCAGGATTTCACCCAATGTTTCTTTGGGTTTATGCCCCATCATAATAGCATCCACCACGGCAATGGCACCAGCATTGATAAATGGGTTGCGCGGTCGACCAGACTCATGCTCGAGCATCACAATTGAATTAAAAGGATCGCCAGATGGTTCACGCCCGACGTGTGTCCAAAGTGTATCGCCTAGCTTGCCAAGACCAATGGTTAAGGTAAATACCTTAGAGATACTTTGGATGGAAAACAGAGTGCTTGCATCACCTGCTGTATACATATGCCCATCAGGAGTCGCTACGGCTATACCGAACTGATTAGGATCAATATGAGCCAGTTGCGGAATATAATCTGCCACTTTGCCGCGGTCAGTTTCACTTGCCATCTCTGCGGCAATATCATCAAGAATTTTTTGCATATCGTTTATAGGGTCTTATTTCGACAAGTTATTTAAGGATGAGGATTTTAACTGAAGATAGGGTAATAGTAACAGGGCAAACGTAACTTTAACCATTGATTGTCTCAATTATGGGTCATTTCGATATTTTGGGGCTTCCACAAGACCTGACAATATGACAAAAAAACAGGCCATACCTGATGATATGACCTGCTTAGATGTATAACTAGATACAGATTACATTGAGAACATGGCTTAGTTCAGGCTTGCTTTCTCAGCTTTACGATACTGAAGTGACGCTAGCAGCGCCCAACCAATAAAGGCAATACCAATCAGACCAGTGATAATCTCTGGCACATGGAACTTCACTGACAATAGCATAATCAGTGCCAATGCGCCGATGGCATAATGTGCGCCATGCTCAAGATAGATGAACTCGTCAAGCGTGCCTTTGTCTACCAAGAAGATAGTCATAGAACGCACGAACATCGCACCAATCGCAAGACCTAACATGATAACAATTACGTCATTGGTGATTGCAAATGCGCCAATCACACCATCGAAACTGAATGAAGCATCTAGGACTTCTAAGTATAAGAAACCAATGATACCGCCTTTCATAATGGCACTGGTCGCCGCAGCGCCCGAACCGTTTTCTTCGTTCTCTAGGTCTTCTTCAAGGTCCCCCTCAAGCATACCTGATACAACCTGTACACCCAGATAAACCAAGATACCCCAAACACCTGCGATTAGGACAGCGCTTGACTGCTCTGCATTAGCCCACGATACCGCAATCATCAAGACGATAAGCGCTACAAATACGCTCATGGCATCGACTTTACCTAGCTTGGCTAAACGGCTCTCAAGCCAGTCAAACCAATGTACTTCTTTGTCATCGAAAATAAAGTTCAAGAATACCAATAGTAAGAAAATACCACCAAATGCTGAGATTTCCGCATGGTGTGCCATTAGTCTTGCTGAGTACTCTTCAGGGCTATATAAAGCCAAGTTGATGACTTCCATCATACCAAGGTCGGCAGTAACCGCGACGATGACAATAGGGAAGACCAATCGCATACCGAATACGGCGATTAGGATACCAACGGTTAAAAATATCTTTTTCCAAAATTCGTCCCAGCCCTTAAGGACTGAAGCATTGACCACCGCATTATCAAAAGATAATGAAATCTCCATGACGGCCAAAATAGCGGTAATAGAAAGAGTGGCTATCATGCCACCCATACCGCCATGTGAATATCCCCACCATGCTGCTATTGCTAAAGCAATTGCGGTAAAGATAAAGTCTAAATAAAAATGTCTCATGACACATCCTGTATGGTTGCGTAAAGCTAAGGTCTACCTAGTATAGGCATGAACCGCAAAAAAGCGGTTATTACTAACCACTTTTTATGCATAATTTTAAACGAAACGTAAAGCATTACTAGTCATTTGGCCATTAAAAATTGTGACTATTTGCAACGATGGCGGTTTGCTATTTTGGACGTGATGACAGTGACTAATAACAGACTAAATACCAGTAAATAATGGTTTTAGATATCAACACCGTATTGCTGACACATCGCTTGCAAGCCGCCCGAGTAGCCTTGACCAACAGCACGGAATTTCCATTCGCCGTTGTGACGATATACTTCGCCAAACACCATCGCTGTCTCTACAGAGTAATCTTCTGCTAGATCAAAACGTACGACTTCAGTGCCTGTTTCTTCATTGACGACACGGATAAAGGCGTTTGCGACCTGTCCAAAGTTCTGGCTACGCGCTGCAGCGTCATGAATAGTCACTGTCACGACTACTTTATCTACATCAGCAGGTACTTGAGTGAGATTTACTTTGATAACCTCATCATCACCGTCGCCTTCGCCAGTACGGTTGTCGCCAGTGTGCTCGACAGCACCATTGTCAGACTTCAGCTGATTGTAAAAGATAAAGTCATGATCGCCGCGTACTTTACCCGCGCCATTTAGCAAAAACACGCTAGCATCAAGGTCGAACTCAGCACCAGAAGTGGCACGCTCATCCCAACCAAGACCGATAAGTAGCTTGGTTAAATTTGGGTCAGTTTTCGTTAGCGATAAATTACCGCCTTTATTAAGTGATAAAGCCATGGTGTTATCCTTTTTATTAGACGTTAGTGGTTTTATAAGGTCATCGAAAAAAGGCGATGCTTACGCAATAACTGCGCAAATCCATCGCCTAGTAACGCTCTATCATAGCAACAAAAAATGGCCCAATCAAAGCTGATTGGACCATTGTTATATTTCATATACATTCGGCAAAAAACAGAAGTTTCAGGTACTTATATTGCCACTATATATCTATAGTCTTACTTATCAAAATCCTGTTTACGGACTTTAGATTCTAAACTGTAAATCTAAAACTTCGAATTATAGACTTTGACGATGACGAATCTCAAAGCTTTGATGAATCGGCTTTTTGATGTTGAAATCAAAGCCAATGGTTTTTTGTGTGATATCAATGATCTCATAACGCTGAGTCAACTGCTCATCTAACTCAAAACGCGTAAAGTTGTTAGAAAAGTACAAGACACCATCAGAGGTGAGGCGGTTCATGGCACGATTAATCAATGCCGCATGGTCACGTTGCACATCAAAAGTACCTTGGAATTTCTTAGAGTTTGAGAAGGTTGGTGGATCAATAAAGATAACATCGAACTGTTCGGTATTGTCTTTAATCCACTCAAAGATATCGGCAGCAACGAACTGGTACTTATTGCGGCTAACATCCAAACCGTTCAAGACAAAGTTTTGTTTACCCCAATCTAGATAGTTCTGTGACAAATCAACGCTAGTGACTTTTTTCGCACCAGCAAGCGCTGCATGCACACTTGCGGTACAAGTATAAGCGAACAGGTTAAGTACGGCTTTACCGCGACTGTTATCTTTGATACGAGCGCGCATATTACGGTGATCGATAAACAGACCAGTATCTAAGTAATCTGTAAAATTGACGTAAAGGTAAGCACCATCTTCGCGCGCAACATGAAACTTGCCACGTTTTTCTGTGGTGTTCTGCTTGCTGTACTGATCGTTACCAGACTGACGAGCACGCGTTTTGATAAAGATCTGTTCACGGTTAATATCAAAGACTTCACGGATACCCATCAATGCCAAGTTAAAGCGCTTTTTCGCAGTCTCAGGTGGGATGGTCTTTGGTGGTGCATATTCTTGCACATGCGCATAATCACCGTATAAGTCGATCGCGACTTTGAAATCAGGTAAATCAGCATCGTAAACACGAATATTGCTTACGTTGTCTTTTTTGGCCAGTTTCTTGAGTTTAGCAAGGTTTTTTTGCAGACGGTTAATGAAGTCTTGACCATCTTCTACTTCAATCTCGCGTTTCTCAAAACGACTAACAAGATTGCCCGTTTGCCCAGCGATAAGCGTTCCGTAGCGGAAATAGACGGTGATAGCACCATTATGACAGCGTAAGGTTTTTGGTTCTTTAATCGGTAGAATATCTACTTGTTCAACATGAGAGGCCAATATGCCAAGCATCGGGTCAATGCCACTACCGGCAAAGCTGTCTTGCAATATCAGCCCAATCGCTTGGTACAACGGCTTAATCATTTCTTCATCACCCAAACGCTCACCATACGGTGGGTTGGTAATGACCAAAGGATTGCTCAATCGACCATCATTAACCAATGGCTTAAGGACATTACTAAGTTGATCAAGCGCACGATGCTCGATATCGAGTAGCGGTAAAAGGTCTTGTAAACCTGCGGCAATAAGGTTTTTCTCTGTGGCAAGAATCGCACCACTATCAGCATCAAAGCCCAGCATAAGCGGCAACGTATCAGGCTGCTCGTTGGCAATCTCTAATGCTTCACGGAAACGCGTTTGAGCATCATCGATCATTTCTTGCCATAACGTCTCGTCATGATGCTGCCACTGGTAAAAGCCAAATTGATTGGCAGCTTTGTCGATACCCACGGCATAGTCGCAATGCATCAATAACGCTTCGATAAGGAACGTTCCAGAGCCACACATTGGGTCAATTAACGCATTATAGAAAGGTGCATCGCCAGCTTCGTTTTTCTTGTGCCAACCAGCACTATAAAGTAGGGCAGCTGCTAAGTTTTCTTTTAATGGTGCTTCTGTCATAGCCACACGGTAACCACGGCGATGCAAACTGATACCTGATAAATCTAAATACAACTCAGCTTGCTTGTCATTAATGGTTGCAAAAACAGAGAAGTCTGGGTTTTTGCTGTCGACGTTAGGACGGCTGTCGTAAACTTCGTTAAACGTATCAGCAATCGCATCTTTAATACGTAGCATGGCAAACTGCTGACTGACAGCGACACGCTTATCAACAGACAGACGGATAGCAAAGGTTTGCTCTAGGCTAAACTGCTCAGTCCAATTGACCGATTTTGCCAAGCCGTATAGCTGCTCCGCAACGTCGTATTCTGCATTGATGTTTTTACGTTTAATCAGCATCAATACCCGCGAGGCCACGCGTGACCATAGACAGATAGTATATAGCTCACGTAAGCCACCAGTTACAGCTAGACGGCCGGTACTTTTGATTTCGCTGTCAATGCCAAAACTGGTTAGCTCAGTCTGCAGTGGTGCCTCAAGCCCATCGGCACAGGTAATAATAAGATCAAGCGACAACTCTGGTGAAGCTGCTGTTAGAGATGCGGGCGCGGTTTGTTCGGTCATACGGGTACCTGTGGGCTAAATTGACAAAAAAGCAAATAATAAGATAATCGGTGTAACCGGCAATTTTACCATAATTCACAGTAGGATGGTTCAAAGTAGCCGTGTTTAAGATTTTAAGATGTGATAGCTAAATACGTGAAAATAAATTCTCTACTCACCTTTCGTTAAGGATAATTCCTCTGGGACGATTTGAGTGGTGGTTGCAAAGGGCTTGGTTGCGATAGGGTAGTCAACATCCTTTGGCATCAGCAATCGCATATGCGGATAGGGCGTAGAGATATTAGCCGCATCAAATGCAATTTTAATCTCTTCTTGTAGCACTTCTTTGATTTTGGGGATGCGGGCAACGGCTGCTGGTTTAACCCAAAAGCGTACGATAAAAAATACGCCATATTCGCCAATTTCTGCCACAGTAGCTGAGGTCTCAGGACGATTAAGCACCGCATCGGTATCGCTGAGTACTTGCAAGATTTCCTTGCGAGCTGTCTCAATATCATCTTCGAACGCGATACGTACACGAATATCAAAACGGATAAAGTTTTTGGAAGTCAGGTTGATGACTTCTGATGAGGCAACATTGGAGTTCGGGATAATGACAGTGATATTGTCTCGAGTGAGAATATGAGTGGTGCGCAAGGCGATAAGTACCACGCGCCCTTCATTGTCATTGATATGAATCCAATCACCAACTTGAAAAGATTGCTCAAGCAGAATGGTGATACCAGCGATAAAATTGGCAAGTGTCGATTGAGCGGCGAAACCTACTGCCAAACCAACAATACCCAAACCTGCCACTAGCGATACAATGTCAAAACCAAATTGCGCCATGACGCTGGCAAGCCCGAGTACCAATAGTAATACAGATAAAATATTTTTGAGGAGCTGTTCTATGGAAGCATTGAGACCATAGTGCTGTAGGACTCTGTGAATGATTTGTCCTGATGATGCCCAAAGTACGTAATAGATACCTGCCCAAGTGCTTGCCTTTGCGGTGGCTTTGATGGTCTCTGGCTCAAAATTTATCTGACTCATAATCGCTATCAGACTGGCGACAATCCAGACATAGCGCAAAACTGAACGGACAATCTTAGTGCGGCGCTCATTTAATCGAATTTTGGCACGGCTTTGTCTAAGGATATAATTGGCCAACCAATAAAAAAATCCCAATACCGCAAGCAGTATTAGGATTTTGATGCCAGTGCTCGCCAATTCTACTGCTTGAGAGGACCAATTAAGTGACTCTTCATCTATAGAGCCGCCAAGAGCAAGATATAGGCTAGTATGTAAGTCGCGAACGATCTCTTCAAAAAACTCGGTAACACTAGCGATTGGCATTTTTTCGTCCATGCAGGGTGTATTTGTACAAAAAGTTTAAACGAATATCTATTTATAAATTACCTCAAGTCGTCGAAGCAATCAAATAAAGTAATGGTAAGACTAGCTACTATTAATTTAAAGGCATTGCTGACTTGAGGAGTTAGCTAAAGGGTCGATTAAGAATTATCCTTTTGGGTGTCTAAAGATTGGAAAGGTATCTCCATTTTGTACTGCACATCACGTAACGCTGTACGTAGCCCCTCTAATATCGTTGGATGATAAAAAGGGGTGTCGAGCATATCTTTAATACTCAAATCATTGGTAATCGCTGTAGCAAGTATGTGACCGATATATTCAGCATCAGGACCGACCATACTGGCGCCTAAAATTCTGTCTGTCTTTTTGCAGCCATAGATATGTAGTAAGCCGCAGTTGACACCCATTACACGGCTACGTCCTTGATTATCAAAGCTTACGCTACCGATAACAAATTCGAGTTCTGAATCTTTTTGAATTGCTGGTAGCGACATACCAACATTAACGATTTGCGGTGAGCAAAATACGATAGAAAACGGAGTCGCAGGTGGGCGAATATAGGCCGCTTCTGTGTTTTCGCAGACCATACTGCCCGCACTATAGCCTTCATCGCTAGCCACATGCAGTAACGGAATATTAGCATTGGCATCCCCAACGATATAAACGTTTAAGTCACCAATCTGGCCTGTTTTTTTACTCAAGTTTTTTGGACGGTTTTTATCGTCTAGCTCGACACCTAAGTTTTCGACACCTAGCTGCTTAATATTGTTGCGACGACCAGTAGCAACTAAGACGTACTCGCCTTGCCATTGCTGAGACTCACCAGCACTATCTTCATATTTGATAA
Source organism: Psychrobacter sp. Ps1 (assembly GCF_022129425.1). Classification (NCBI taxonomy): domain Bacteria; kingdom Pseudomonadati; phylum Pseudomonadota; class Gammaproteobacteria; order Moraxellales; family Moraxellaceae; genus Psychrobacter; species Psychrobacter sp. Ps1. The sequence goes on from NZ_JADQAN010000013.1 coordinate 25,022, forward strand.
ACGCACTTTTGTTACCTTCACCTGCTTTTGTGCCTACATCGGTAATTTCGCTACCTAGATGCATGGTGAATTCATGACTTAAGCAATCCATGGCTTTATTATTAATATCATCATCTTTTAGACCAGCCACTTGTTTGGCACGGTTTAGCAGCGTAACTTCCACACCTAAACGTGTGAATGCTTGTGCAAGTTCTAGGCCAATAGCGCCAGCACCGACGACAGCCATCGTTTTTGGTAAGTCTTCAAGCTCAAAGACACTATCAGAAGTGAGCATGGTATCGCCAAGCTTGTCCGCCCACCCATCAGGAATAAACGGCGAGCTACCGGTGGCGACAATGATTTGCTCAGCAGCAATGAGCTCATCATTGACCTCGATTAGCCCTTGCTCATTGATATGAGCACGACCGTCGATTTTCTTATGGTCAGGCCAGCTGTCTACTTGCTTTTTAATATAGCTGGCAAAATGACTGCGTTCGTCACGCACACGCTCCATAACTCGTTTGCCATCAATTTGCGCGGTCGCATGAATACCAAACTCAGCAGAATGGTTGGCATCATGTGCGCGATCAGCAGCTGCAATTAGCAGCTTACTAGGCATACAGCCGACCGCAATACAGGTCGTGGTCCAAAATCCTTCATTAATAATGATTACGTCATCTTTGATTTTACTCGCTTGGCGAAAAGCATTTTGACCTGCGGTACCAGCACCAATAATAGCGACAGATACTTTGCGCGTGACTTCTTTCGGCGTATCGTCAGTGGTCGTGCCAGATTGTTTATTCATATTATTTTCTAATAGGGGCAAGGTTGTATTCAGTAATAGACTGAATGCTTGGCTTATATTTTTTATTCGGTTTTTATCGTTTTTATGATGAATATTGATTTAACTATAACGTCAATAATACTGACTTAATTACAGAACCAATAATTACGGCGCCAATATAGTAAGTAAACGACTGGTATAGTCTTTGGCACGTAGGTTACGCTGTGCATGAGTCAGCTCACTGTTTTTATCGAATACAAATGCCGAACGTACAAGGCCTAGCGTAATTTTGCCGTACATATTTTTTTCTTTGATAACATCAAAATACTGGCATAGCTTTTCATCAGCGTCACTGATAAGTGGAATCTGTAAGTCATACTTATCGATAAATTTTTCATGAGATTCAACGCTATCACGAGAGACGCCAATAATGTCGTAGCCCAATTCATCGAAGTCATGAAAGTGCGAGGTAAACTCTGTTGCCTGTGTGGTGCAGCCTGGCGTGTTATCTTTGGGATAAAAATAGACAATAAGGCCTTTATCGGTATTGGCAACCATTTCTTTTAAATTGATTTCATCATGAATAAAATTACCAGCAAGCTTGCGTACTATGGTTACTGGGAAATCAGGTAGGTGAATGGTTTCTGTTGTTGGCTTGGCCATTGTAAAATCCTTATTAGTTTTAGTTGTGTGTATTGGCTTAATGATGGTTCTATTTATAGTGTTCTTATTATAGGCAGATTAGTAGAAATAAATAATCAGTTTTACACTTTGCCCATTCATTGGCAACAAAAAAGACTGGCAATAGCCAGTCTTTTGTATATCAAACGATTAGAGGTTAAGCAGGTTTTTGTGGCTTCTTCAAATCCAAGCCAACGGTGCACTGCTGCAAATCTTTTTGCATCGCTTTCACATATGGCAGATTAGAAGGGTCTTTCTTATCTTGCGCGTAGCTTTCGATTTCCCACATTTGACCGATAGTCATGTTGCTGCGCACATTAATAGTACAGTTACATAGTTTGGTTGCGTTGCTTTTGTCAGCGACTTTGTATTTGACTGCGCCATTGACACATGAATTGATATTATCTTGCTTAATGTCAGCAGCGTTAGCTTGTGGCAAGGCAAACAGGGCCGCTAAGGCTAGGGGTAGTACTGGCAAAAACTTCATAAATTTCCTCTTACGGGTAGCGTCAATTTTTTATCTTTTGCTCAATGCAAAGTCAACTCATCAATATATGAGTGACCGATATCGTCATGTACATCTTTCGATAAATATAATCGTTCATACGATAGCAAGTATGTCGATTAGAATACAAGAACGACGTGCTGTGTTAATGCAAGCGAATGTTGCGCGAATGTTGATGGATATCACCATTTCACGCAATATTTAGCGTTAATACATAGTCGATTTGATATGATTTAAACATAAGGAAGGATAGCGGAATAAGCGCGCTTGATACCTTATACAATTTATATATAACCGACTAAAATTAATTAAGACTGATAATGAGTAGGGTCAGTTACGCCAGCTTGGGCAAAGCCCTGACGACGCAATGCGCAACTATCACAAACACCGCAAGCAAGACCATTGGCATCTGCACGATAACAAGAAATCGTCTGTCCGTAATCGACACCTAATGACAGACCAAGCTCAATAGTTTGGGCTTTTGACAGTTGCTGCAATGGCGTTTGAATCGATAAGCGATGACCAGTAACGCCTGCTTTTGTCGCAAGGTTGGCCATATGTTCAAAGGCAGCTATATACTCTGGGCGACAATCAGGATAGCCAGAATAGTCAACTGAGCTGACACCGATGACGATATGATTGGCATCAGCGACTTCGGCGACTGCTAACGCGTACGATAAGAAGATAGTGTTGCGCGCAGGCACATAGGTATTTGGGATAGCGTCGTTATCGATTTCGTCGCGTTTTTTGCTAGGGAATTTGTCCGAATCACCATCTGGCACGATCATGCTGTGGTCTGTTAGCGATGAGCCACCCAGTTGTGCGATATCAATATCGATGATTCTATGATTGACACCTGCTGTCTCAGCGATCGTCTTTGCGGCGACAAGTTCACTATTATGACGTTGACCATAGTTAAAGCTGACTGCTGTCACTGATGCATAGCGCGCTTTTGCCCAATGTAAGCAAGTCACCGAATCGAGACCGCCTGATAAAAGGACAACCGCATTTTGGCTTTTGGTAAGAGCAGCTAAATCAGCATCTGATACTTGATTAGGGGTATTTTGCAAAGTAACGTTAGTCATAGTGATATCTATTATTGGTTTACGAAAACGGCTATTTTAGCAAAAATACGTCTATTACAGAACCACGAAGCGACCAATCACCCGTCACTAAGCTAGTTTACATAGCACTGCAATAAAATAAAGTCGGTATTACTGTCATCTTTTCAATCTGTTAGCAATATTTGTTATAATTGCAGCTTTTAAAGTAGTAGTCACCTGACATCGGTGATAATGCTTTAAAAGCCTTATCGAAAATCGCTTTATAGTAAAATCACCCTTATAAAGATATTGAGTAACTTATGACCGCAGCAACCTTATTTACGCCAAATATTCCTTCTCAAGCTGATGATGTATCTGATGCAACGAGCTTTGATAGTCAGGCTTTAAACACCGATACTGATAGTAGAGAGTACGATGACGTCTTTGAAGAGGGCAGTGATGAGGACATGATTGACGAGCAGTTTGCCGATGCGAAAGCACCTACCGAATCAGCGTACTTTCGTAAACTACAAAAGAAGCTGCGTCGCCAAGTCTCTTGGGCAATCCGCGATTTTAATATGATTGAAGATGGCGATGTGGTGATGGTCTGTGTTTCGGGTGGTAAAGACAGCTATACCTTACTTGATATTTTATTACTGCTAAAACGCATTGCACCGATTCATTTTGATATCGTTGCGGTCAATCTAGACCAGAAGCAGCCAGGCTATCCAGAAGACATTTTACCTGCGTATCTAAACGAGCAGGGCATCGCTCACTATATTTTAGAAAAAGACACATATAGCATCGTCAAAAGCGTGGTGCCAGAAGGCAAGACTTATTGCTCTGCATGCTCACGTCTACGCCGCGGCTCACTATATGGCTTTGCCAAACAAATTGGTGCGACTAAAATTGCCCTTGGCCATCATCGTGATGATATGCTGGCGACCTTCTTTTTGAACTTATTCCATGGTGGTGCGCTCAAATCCATGCCGCCCAAGCTACTGAGTGATGACAAGCAAAATATGCTGATTCGCCCATTGGCCTATGTCGAAGAGAAAGACATCATTGAGTACGCCAAATTAAAGGAATTCCCAATCATTCCTTGTAATCTTTGTGGCAGCCAGAATAATCTACAGCGTGCCATCATCAACGATATGCTGCGTGAATGGGATGACGCTCATCCGCAGCGTTTGGCTTCTATCTTTAAGGCAATGCAAAACGTTGCGCCATCGCAATTAGCTGATCGTGAGCTTTTTGATTTTGAAACACTCAGTCTTGATCGTGATAATGATGAGCGTTTATTTGAAGGCGACAATATTCAAGCCGGGCAGACAGAGAGTTTGGCTGAGATTGGTTTACCTGTATCACCAAGGACGCAAACGTTCAATCCTAAGTTCGCTAGTGACAAGCCTTATTCCACAGAGACGGACAAAGCCGCGCAAAACGAGCGTAAAGCACAGAAAATCCCAACGATTAACCCTGTGATTTAGTAGTTATGAATCAGGGTCATATTAAATAGTACCTATTCATTAGTAGAATATTAAATAGCTCAAAAAAAACCAGCCGATCTCTGACGAGTGGCTGGTTTTTTTATGTCTGGATGCTACTAACAGCATTAACTTTTAGCAAAGACAGGTAAAGGTTTAAAGCTAACCTCTGAGCGCGGAAGCTTGGCGACATCTTGCATACGCCAATCGTCCTTGCCATCGTTATTCACTTGCAGGTAATATTTGGCTTTTACCGAATCAAGATCCACTTGGGCGCTGTATTTATTGCCCTCAACATGCTTTAGCACGACGTCACGGTCTTTTTTGATGTCGGTTGCATGCGAGATTGAAAGATCAAGCGTATCAGGATAAGTAAGTGGCTGGCCGTTCAATAGCTTACCTGACTGCACACTTTGCTCAGGATAATTGAGATAAAACACAACATCGCCATTATCCGAAAATTGCATCTTGCCATGCAAGTCCAAATCATAAGCAAGCTTGTCACGTGATACGTCGTGATAGAGCGTTTTGCCATCCATATACCAGTCGTCACGTACCACGCTGTCGCGGATCTGGTAAGAGTAGTAAACAAACCAGATACAAGCGATCACGACCGCAGCAGGCATGCCAATCACAAAGATAACGACCATGTAATTTTTATACCATGGCTGCTTATCTTGATGTTTAAAGTTCGGTGCTGGAGTAGACATAAAATACCTATGCATCAGATACGCATTCAATAGATAGCCGTTCATTAGACATCTATAAATGGTATCAACGGATAATTTGGCGGCTAAGCGCTACCAGTTTAATGGTAAAAAATTTATTCGATAGTCTTTAGCTAGAATAGTTATTTAACTACTTGAACTAGCTAGACTACCGAATGAGATACATAAAACTAAATAATGGATAAGTCAGTAATTTACTGACCTTGGGTCGTAAAGATATTTTGCTTACTTACCTTATACTTGCCATTTTCGCTGCTCACATTTAGCGTGACAGGCGTTTGGCCAAACTCTATCACATCAGGATCACCATAAATACTAACTGGCATATCGAAGCTTTCGCCTGCTTCTAAAGGTACATCGTTGAAGCGTAGCTCTAAACTCAAACCCTCTTGCGGTGCGAGCGTTATTTTATAATTGTGAGGCTCTTGGGTTTTGTTGGTCAGCTTGACGATATAGCTGTTCTCAATCATGCCTTGGGTATTGATAGATGACAACTGATTACGGTCACGGCGAATATCAATCTCTAAGGGCACGCGATCGGTCAGCGCATATATAACACCGCCACATAGCACAGCTAATAACGTCAAATAAGCAAATAATCGTGGGCGTAGTACGCGGCTTGGCTCTTTTTCTGCTAACTGACGTTCGGTCGTATAACGAATCAGTCCACGCGGATAGCCGACCTTGTCCATCACTTCGTTACAGGCATCAATACAAGCTGCACACTGGATACAGCCAACTTGCAAACCATCACGAATATCGATACCAGTAGGGCAGACCTGCACACACATGGTACATTCAATGCAGTCGCCCAGGTGCTCTGGATTTGTGCCTTTTTTACGGGCACCGCGTGGCTCACCGCGTTCATAATCATAAGATACGATCAATGTGTCTTTATCAAACATCACACTTTGAAAGCGGCCATAAGGACAAATCTGTACACACATCTGCTCACGCATGTAGCCTGCATTGGCATAAGTGGCGAAGGTGAAGATAAACATTGAAACCCATACCCACGTTGGCCAGTCAGGGAATGGAATCACTCCTATTGACTGCCAGCTATGATATAGAGAGTCTGTTCCCGCCACATAACTAACAAAGGTCGCTGCTGTAATCACAGAAAGCAAAAACCAGATTGAATACACAACCGTGCGTTTGAATACTTTGCTCGCACTTAATGGCGCTTTATCAAACTTGATGCGTTTATTACGATCGCCAATCACCCATTTTTCAACATATTGGTATAGATGGGTCCATATCGTTTGAGGACAGGCGTAACCACACCAAACGCGCCCTGCATATACCGTCACCATAAACAGCGTAAACGCGGCAATAATGGCAAATGCAGCAATAAAATAAAAATCTTGCGTCAAAAACGTCATGCCAAAAATATAATAATGCTGAGATGGCACATCAAACCATATTGCTTGTCTATCATTATAGCGCAGCCATGGCAAAAGTAAAAAAGCCGCCAAAAGGGCATACATCGTGATGACACGAATATTTTGATAAAGACCTGTGACAAACCTCGGATGCACACGATGCTTGGTTGCATCAAGATCGACTTGTTGTACAGGAATTTTATTGGATTGTTGTGCTGACATAAACGTGCCTCTTTAAAAAAGAATCAGTCTGCTGGCATGATGAACAAACACCTCTAGCGTCGAGGTATATGAGTGTATGATGTTATCAATGTCAGTAAATAGCGGATAGGAAATTCGATGAAAAACCTTCTAATCTGCTTACCAAATGATCGATTGTAAATATAGTTGGTTCAACATAATCTTGATACAAGCAAAGAGGAGTGAAGGTACTACAAATAGTAGACTAAACAAACCTGCATCTAATTTATGTGAAGTTGACTATCGTGTTATGTGATTGAGTCAGAGCGATATAAAGCCATGACCAATAGACTATTTTAAAAAATAGCTATTTTAACATTCTCCCTACTAATAATGGGGTGATAATCATAAAAATCAACGAATATATGAGAACGTTTTCTAGTGTTTATAGCTGCTCATCATTGTCATTTCTAAATGAAAATCAATACCGCCATACGCAAAAGGGAGAACTGCAATAACAGTTCTCCCTTCATTAAATCTCGTCCACATTCAGTACAGTAACAACGTCTTAGTTAGCAGTTGCTTCTTCAGCTGCTACAGGCTGAGTAGCTGCAGCAGTAACCGGTGCTGCTTCAGGTGATTTGCCTGTTTTATCTGATAGTGAGTAGATATAAGCAGCAAGTAGCATGATACGCTCATTACCTAGCTTAGTTTCCCACTGAGGCATAACGCCAGCACGGCCATAACGTAGTGTATTACGTACAGTCTCACGCTCACCGCCATACAACCAGATATTGTCAGTCAAGTTCGGTGCACCAGCTGAAATCATACCTTTACCGCTTTCAGAGTGACATAGTGCACACTGTTGCTTAAAGATTGCTTCGCCTTGATTAACCAAAGTTTGATCAAGTTCACCGTTACTCTTACTACCGTTATTTGAAGATAGTGACAATACATACTCAGAAGCTGCACGTACACCGTCTTCACCGATCTGATCGCGCCAAGCAGGCATACCGCCGATACGACCATTGTGTAGCGTGGTCAGGATGTTGCTAGCTTCGCCACCATATAACCAATCGTTATCTGTTAGGTTAGGGTAGCCTGTTGCACCTTTCGCGTTAGAGCCATGACATACAGAACAGTTCTGTAAGAACAAACGGCTACCAACTTTTAAAGCATTTGGATTTTCAGACAGTTTTTCGACGTAAGGAGCAAGTTCTGCAACTTTTTCGTCAATTTTAGTCTGTAGATCTGCTGGTGGGTTTTCGCTACGACGCATGGTCGCTTGTAGCTCATTTAGCGTACCCAATGTTGCAGTCGCACCTGCAGCATCTGCTTTTACCAGAATGCTTTTTTCAAAGTTGTCGGTAAATACTTTGTTGTTACTTTCAAGCTCACTGAACAACTCGTTTTTAGAGGTCCACGGTACAGTCTCACCGTCAACTTCTACGGTGGCGATACCTTCCCAGTGTTTCGGGAACATAGCTGGAAAGAATACCCAGTACGCCACACCCCAAACGATTGAACCAAAAAATATCACCAACCACCATTTAGGAAGTGGTTTGTCGTATTCTCGGATACCATCGTATTCATGACCAGTAGTACCGTCTTCCTCAACGTCTGGTTTGTATTTTAGTACAAACAGCAGAACGCCAAGAATAAAAAGCCAGCAACCGAAACTGATTAGCGTGATCCAAGAACTCCAAAAAAATGTCATCATTTATCCTTATTGCGCTGCTCTTCAGACAGAGATTTTATATCCTCGTCATCAAGCGCAAGTTGTGCATCTTCTTCGAAGCGTTTTTTGTTTTTTGGCGAATACGCCCACCATGCAACGCCTACGAAGGCAATAAAGGCAGAAACGGTCGCAATTGTTTGTAATTCACCAATACCCATTAGCGCTGTCCTTCCATTGCGGTACCTAACTGCTGTAGATAGGCGACCAAAGCGTCAAGCTCAGTAGCGCCAAGCACTGCATCTGGAGCGCCTTCAATATCTTCTTCAGTATAAGGAACACCGAAGCGATCGCGGAATAGACGCATTTTAGCTTGAATGTTTTCGCCATCTACTTCGTTAGTCGCCAACCAAGGGAAACCTGGCATAACTGATTCAGGCACTAGCGAACGTGGATTGATCAAATGTTGCTTTTGCCAATCTTCAGAATAACGGCCACCAACACGTGCTAAATCTGGTCCAGTACGTTTCGATCCCCATAAGAATGGATGATCCCACGTCGACTCGGCGGCACGTGAATATGGTCCATAACGTTCAACTTCTGCACGTAATGGGCGAACCATTTGAGTATGACAAACGTGACATCCTTCACGAATATAAATATCACGACCTTCAAATTCAAGCGCTGTCCAAGGCTCCATGGCAGGAAGGGGAGCGTTCACCCCACCTTCTTCAGGACCCTTGTTGTCATAGATCAATGGCACGATTTCAACGAGCGTTGCAAAACTAATAGCAATCACGATACCAATGACTAACAAGCCTGTATTTTTTTCAATAATTTCATGCGGTGTACCAGCCATGATCGCTCCTTATACGTTAGCTGTCGAAGGTTTTTCGACACTAGGTTCATGATCCGTTGGATCAGCGACATCTACAGGCTTACCTTCTGGCATTTTGAGTGTTTTATAGCAGTTATAAGCCATTACAAACATACCCGATACATACAAGAAGCCACCAAATGCACGGCCAATATATGGGAAATGCGAGAATTCAACAGTATCAACGAAGCTATATACCAAAGTACCGTCTGGGTTAGTAGCAAGCCACATCATGCCTTGGCCAATACCTGAGATCCACATAGACACGATATAGAAGATCGTTCCTGCAGTCGCAAGCCAAAAATGCGTGGTGATTAAGCTGATAGAGTACATCTTCGGTTTGTTATAAATACGTGGTAGCAGTACGTATAGCGAACCAATAGTAATCATACCAACCCAGCCAAGTGCGCCTGAGTGTACGTGACCAACTGTCCAGTCAGTGTTATGCGATAGCGCATTCACTGTTTTGATAGACATCATTGGGCCTTCGAACGTCGACATCGCGTAGAACGACAATGCAACAATCATAAAGCGAATGATCGGATCGGTACGCAGCTTATCCCAACTACCTGATAACGTTAGTACACCGTTAATCATACCACCCCAAGATGGTGCAAATAGGATGATTGAGAAGACCATAGCAAGAGACTGCGTCCAATCAGGAAGCGCTGAATAATGCAAATGGTGACCACCAGCCCACATATATGAAGCAATCAATGCCCAAAAGTGAACGATAGACAAACGATAAGAATAGATAGGACGGCCAATCTGTACAGGAACAAAATAATACATCATTCCAAGGAAGGCTGCCGTTAAGTAAAAACCTACCGCATTATGCCCGTACCACCACTGCACCATCGCATCAGTTGCACCGCCAAATAGCGAATAAGATTTGAACGCGCTAACTGGAATCGCCATGCTGTTTACGATGTGTAGTAATGCAATCGTAATGATGAAAGCGGCAAAGAACCAGTTAGCCACATAGATATGTGAGGTTTTACGTTTGATGAGCGTACCAAAAAATACAATGGCATAAGAGATCCATACCAAGGCAATTAGGATATCGATCGGCCACTCAAGCTCAGCGTATTCTTTAGTTGAGGTCAAACCTAGAGGAAGGGTAATAACAGCGGATACGATAACCGCTTGCCAACCCCAAAAGGTAAACCAAGCCAAATATGGCGCAAATAAACGCGTCTTACAGGTACGCTGAACGATGTAGTAAGACGTTGCGAACAGGGCAGAGCCACCGAACGCAAAAATCACCGCATTGGTATGCAGTGGTCTTAAACGACTAAAGGTCAGCCATGGAATGTCAAAGTTGAGTGCTGGCCATGCTAACTGTGAAGCAATGAACACACCAAGACTCATGCCGACGATGCCCCAAACGACAGCCATGATCGTAAAAAATCTTACGATAGTAATTTCATACTCACGGTCAACTGGGGCGACTGCTGTGTTTTGTAAACTCATTGGATGATTCCTTTACAGCCCGAATTATCAACAGAATTAACCAACAATCTATGTTGTCTGCACTATAAATACTCTCAAATTTATATTTATACTAGCGCCAACACATGTTGTTTTTTGGCTTATTTAGCGCAATGACGTCATTAACTATCGATTTAGGCCCTTACTGTCTATTAGTTAATACTAATAAATAGAAATAGGCATTTCGTACACCTTACTTAAGGTCAATCGATAGTAGGATTGTTAATAGATCATCAAGGTAAATAAGAAGACGCGCCGTTTTGAGCATCAAACATCTCATAAGGCTAAATATGTATCTTAATTATTACGAAAAAATCTGTACTAATGAAGATAGATACCCATATCTATAGGGCTATTAAAACGCATTGACCATAGATGTATGCTAGCGACGGCTGACAAAAAACACGATTATGTAATGTTTGGTTAAAACTCCCGACTCTGTTTAAGGGTATTGTAACGCAATCCTAATTAAATATCATCAGAACTATGCGCCAAAATACAAACTCTTTGGTATAAATGTTAGCGAGCAACTTATTATTGCTGTGCTACTCCTCTATTTTATACACAATTTTGTCACTATTCTAGATGCTCATTTTGATTGAATAGGGGAAGCGCTCGCTAAACATAAGCGTAGGCTTGCAAAGAAGTTTTGTAACAATAACATTGCTGAGCCGATAAATAGGTTTTACTTCTTATCAAGTCGCCCTTTATAATGAGGCTGAACGTCATTAATGGCTATGTATCGCATAGGTCTATTGATAGCAATCATTTTAATAATTCTAATAGTTAGGCCAATAGTGCCTCAAATGGTATTGGTCTGACAGAATATCAATTAAGGATAATATAATATGGCAGTTTTTTTGACAGATGAATGGTTTGAGCAAGTAGAAAAAATGGGCAACGAAGCAGGTGAGTTAAATTTACCGCCAGTACTTGCCAATATGGTCGTCAACCTAAAAGTGGCTGAAGCTGATAAAACTATCGAAGCCAATTTTGCAAATGGTTTGCTGCATCGCGGCTTAAACGATAATGCAACAACGACACTGCTACTAGATCGCGATATTCTACAGTCTATCATCACTGATTTTGATACCAATCAAATCATGGGTGCGTTTATGAGTGGCAAAATCCGTGTCGAAGGTGATATGTCACAGTTGATGGCCGTACAGACTGCACGTCCAAGCGCAGAGCAAAAAGAGCTATACACTCGCATCAAATCAATGACGACGATGGCTTAATCGTATATTTGTACGATTTTTACGTTACGTTTTTGCGTTGTAAGAATCCATAAGACACAAAAAAGCCCCTAATTCATATTAGGGGCTTTTTCATTGGGTAATTACATAAGTAGCAGCATGAAAGCTGTAGAGAGTCTTTCAAACAGGCTAGCTAGCTTTTGATTGCTGCATCACATTTGATTGGTTTTCTTTGTATATCGCTGCTTGTAGCCATACGTTCGCTTGAACGTAGTCATGTACTTTAATACTATTAGTTTCAGCAGTATTAAGCGCACCGATACGCACTACAAAAGGATCTGCATCTTGCTCACGTAGCGTTACCACATCAAACAATATGATAGATTTACCGTTAAACACGGTTTCTTGCTTGCCAAGCACTTGCCCCTGACACCAAGCTTCATCTTCTTGTCCTAGCGTATCGCCAAACAAGTAAGCGCACATATGGCCTAAGTTGATCTCGACAGGTGCCATTTGCTCTTTGGTTTCAGGTTTCCATTCACTGATTTGCTCTTGTAGGTCATCAGGGATTTTTCCGTCATTTGCTGCCACGATGTCGTTAAAGGCACGGTGATAACGGATAGACTCTTGGTCTTCGACCATAATGACTTCGTTTTGCTCGCTTAGCTTAATTTCGTGCGCCCAAGCACTAAAGTTCACATAGTAAGAGGTGTCGCGTTGATAGAGATGGCGATTGGTCGTATAGAGCTGATCAAACGCATAAATAATGCTGCCATCAGCAGTACGTAAGCGCAACACGGCATCGTGCGAGTTGTCATTGGCGATGACACGCTCAATTTTGCAGTTCAATCCGTAAGGACTATCGACACAAGGATAGGCATTGATAAAGCATTCTGGCTTACCATCTTTCATCGCGAGCACTTGATTAATATGGCATGGCTGATCTTCTGATAAAAGCAGGCAGCTGTCTTTTGCACTGACGTTGTTGTTCAGGCCTTTAGGCATCGCTGCGACTTCGATCATTTTTTGTAGCCATTCAGGCACATCATGACTCATATCATCGGTCAGAATACGCCAGTGATCGGCGTGACCTGCAGACTGCTCATCGGTCAACGTGATCTTGGTGGGAGATTGAATGTTTTTGTATTGATAATTTATGGTCATGAAAATACTCAAAATTAAGTCAGCGTGAGGTTTATATCTAATACTGTGTTTGCTTGTGTACCATCCAACATTTTAAATGATTGGTTTATGATGGTCAGCAGCCTAGCCAGTAAAAGATCAGAAACCTCAATGAGGGGTTAATGACAATTGTCTTTAGCATATAATATATAGGTATTGGTACAGCTAATAGCAAGCCCCCTATAAAAAATAATAACAAAACCCAGTTTTTTGGTAAAAAATACTCTCAGTTGTTGCTAATGACTGGCACATATCAGCTAGTTTGTGTCAAACTAGCTCCCTTTTGACAGCTGTTATTGGCTCGTCTGACCCCCTGTTTTTGTGTTTGATTTATATGTGAGTAGTAGCAACTGTATGATGCATTTACTACTGCTCGTTATGCAACCTACATAAAGTCGCACGTAGATAAGATAAAGAGTTTGAATATGTTTCGTCCTTTAGCGTTATTTATCGGCTTACGATATACCCGAGCAGAACGTAGTAATGGCTTTATCTCCTTTATATCACTCATCTCGATGATTGGTCTGACGCTTGGGGTTGCCGTATTGATTACGGTGCTATCAGTGATGAACGGCTTTGACCGTGAACTGAAAACCCGTATTTTGGGAATGGTACCGCAGGCTACGGTGGTCTCATCAGAAATTATTGGTGACTGGGAACAGCTCGCTGATCAGATCAAAGAAGACCCAGAAGTGGCAGCTGTGGCACCATTCATTCAACTGCAAGGGATGCTGACATCAAATGGTCAGGTCGCAGGGATCATGGTGACGGGCGTCGAGCCTGAATACGAAAAAAACGTCTCCATCATCAATGAGCATATGATTGAAGGTAGTATTGACACCCTGAAAAGTGGTGACTTCAGTATCGTGTTGGGTGAGGAGATGGTGCAGTCCTTGGGTCTGCAAATAGGGGATAAAGTGACGCTAGTATTGCCAGAAGCGTCACCATCACCAGCAGGCGTGATACCGCGGTTTAAGCGATTTACTCTGACAGGCATCTTTACGATTAGCCCAGAAGTAGACAGTCTTATGGCGTTTATCCCGATGGGTGATGCGGCAAAATTACTGCGTCTGCCAGAAGGCGCGCAGGGCGTACGTATGAAGCTTAACGATATCTTTACTGCGCCGATAGCTGCGGAAAAAGCGGCTGCTATCGCACCTGAAAAGCTGTATCCAAATGATTGGACACAGACTCATGGCAATCTGTTTGGGGCAATTCAAATGGAAAAAGCCATGGTCGGCCTATTGCTATTTTTGATTATCTTAGTTGCCGCTTTTAACATTGTCTCAAGTCTGGTCATGCTAGTGACCGATAAAAAAGCAGATATCGCAATCTTAAAAACCTTTGGTGCGTCTCCTCGCTTGATTACGCAAGTCTTTATGGTACAAGGTGTAGTTATCGGGGTCATCGGTACTATCGCTGGTACGATACTGGGTGTGATATTTGCACTTACGGTCAGCGATATTTTAGGCTTTATTAACCAAGCCTTCGGCCTGAACCTGTTTGATGCGTATTTTGTCAATTACTTGCCATCACAGTTGCGTTTGTTAGATGTGGTATTAATCACAGGTGCATCGTTTGTATTGAGCTTTTTGGCAACGATTTATCCAGCACGTCGAGCGGCTAAGATTCAGCCTGCTCAAACGCTACGCTATGAGTAATCGCAAACGCCTAACTGTTGAAATAAATAAATAAAATAAAGGAAGCGCTATGTCTGCCATTTTAGAGGCGACCAATATCAATAAGATATATGATGAAGGCGCGGTCAGTACACAAGTATTGACTGGTCTTGATCTGACTGTTCATGCGGGTGAGCGCATCGCTATCGTTGGAACCAGTGGTTCAGGTAAAAGTACGTTGCTGCATTTGCTTGGTGGTCTAGATACGCCAACCAGTGGTGAGGTTTGGTTGCATGGTCAGCTATTAAATAGCATGAATGAAACTGAGCGTGGAGCTATGCGAAATAAGCATTTGGGCTTTATTTATCAGTTTCACCATCTATTGGCAGAGTTTACAGCAATCGAAAACGTAGCCATGCCATTGCTGATGCGTCCAGAAGTATCAACGACTGATGCTCGTAAGCAGGCGGTTGAGATTTTGGAAAATGTCGGTCTTGAGCATCGTTTGATGCATAGACCAGGTGAGCTATCAGGTGGCGAGCGTCAACGTGTAGCGATTGCACGCGCGCTAGTGACTAAGCCATCGCTTATTTTGGCGGATGAGCCAACAGGTAACTTGGACTATGACAATGCACAAAGCGTTTTTGGTCTGTTGTCAGAGCTACAAAGCACCATGCAAACGGCGCTACTTATGGTGACGCACGACCGCAATTTAGCGGCGCTTGCTGACCGTCAGTTGTTGCTTCGCAATGGACATTGGGAACAGTATTAATAATTTTTTGTATTAGGTCGAAAAACTGACCGAAACGCCATTTATTGGCATCTGTCATGGATATAGTGGCTGTCATATTAAAGAGTTATTGTTATATTACTAAGAAAACATATCATAGAAACTAGCGATTAAGCGGTTGTGAGCCAGCCGCCTTATCTATTTTATAAGGATGCGTAAAATGCGTGAAGATGATAATCCAATTGCGGCTTTTGGCAGTGCAGAAGAGGGTGATGAGCCGTTAAAGCCTTACATCGATCCAACTTTGTTCGAAACGCTCGATAGACAGGCGCAAACTGAGCTACTAACACCTGTATTTGATGCCATTACTTTAGCTGGGGTTGATTACGACCTAAAAGTTCAAGAAAGCGCGACAGGTAAGCGTTATACGCTCTGTAAAAATGATGAAGTCATTGAGATCATACCGATGGATAGCAATTTCACTGACAAAGTCTTAAATGCTATAGAGAACAGTAAAGAAGAATAAGCTTTGCTAGCTAAGCTTAGCTAGGGCGTAAGCGTTATAGCTATATAACAAAGATAAATTGCATTATAACTTGTCAGATTCGTCAGAAGGTTTTTGCTGACGTTTCTGCCAGCTCGCTACGGTCTTATAACGCCAAATGGCCTTAAATGCCAAACCGCAAATAAGACTGGTGACTACGGCCAAAATCGTTAATCCGATACAAAATGCAGCAAGTGATACTGTACCGCGATAAGTAATGAACGGATTGGCACCATTTGATAATGCCCATAAGCTAAAGTCCGCAATCATTCTACCGATGAATCGCAAGCTAATCACAGGTGCATCAATGATTTTTGCGCCGATATAGTATCCAGCATAAAAGATGGGCAAGCTAGTGACTGGGTTGGTAATCCATGTCAAACCAAGCGCCATAGGAACATTGGCACGAAAAATAAGCGAGCCAATAAGTGCCAGTAACATCTGTCCTGGCAGCGGAAAAAATGCACTTAGTACACCGATATAGACGGCCTTATTTAGGCTGTGTCGATTGAAATGCCATAACCTTGGATCAGCCAAGTGCGGTGCAAACAGCTTTAAAGTGCGACTTTCTAAGATTTTCTCTGGTGTAGGAAGTAGGTCTTTTAGACGTTTTTGGGGCACAGGATCGCCTTTAATCATTAACTACAGTCTACTCAATGGTATTGAGAAGCTGGTATAAAGTAATATATGGTGAGTAGGATAAAGGTTAGAACACACAGAATGGTGGTGTCAGATAGTTACCACCTAATACGTTGCCTCAGTATAGGGTAATATAAATATAAATGCTATTGCATCGCGTGTCATTTGCTATAGTAAGTAACCATATTTGGCCGAATAATATTTAAGTCATCAAGCAAGGAGTGCTGGTGTACTGGTTGATTGGTAGCCTCATAATTATAGTTATGATGGGCGTATTGGCAGTCGCAGATAATGTGGTAATGCCAACCGACTTATCTTTGCTAGATATGATTGATCCGTCCAATCTGTCTTTGGCGCTTATTGTATTTGCCACTTTTCTGTTGGCGTCTGCTCAATTCAACATACCCTCGATAGACAGCTACAGTGTTGATAAAAAGACCTCTAACAACACATCTCGCCATACTAAATTTCCTTTCCGAATTATTAGATACTTGTTCTTGGCTTTGTTAGCGACTGCGTTAGTGATAGGTAGCGCACTGCAAGCTTTGGTTACTCACCAACGAGCAGAAACCACTGAAATAACTGCACCGATACGAGTACAAGCACTCGTGCGTATCGAAGGGTTGAGCGACAGTGTTTATGATGCCACTACAGACAGCGGTTATCGCCAAGCAGCGGTGATAACGAACATCGCTCCATTGACCGTTGAGCTGACGCCCCAAGAGTTAGCAACTAAAACATCCGACTACTTAGATGCAAATAAAAATAGCCTAAGCACTAATCACAATGTTAATCCCAATGAAGTTAGTATCGAAGTCAGCGAACACCGAATCTTACTTAACGCCTATCCAAGAAAGTCTGTAAATGATAGCCAGTTTGCATTCTTAAACGATTTGCAACCCGGTGATGAGATATTCATGAGCCTAGCACTGGCGCCATTGGCTACTTCTGAACAAGCAGTCAATAACCCTACTGGTTTTGACAGTTATCGCTGGTTGCGAGGACGGCATATTGATGGCGTTGCAAGTATTTTGACTGTTAGCCCTACATTGGTAAACAGTAACGAAATTAGCAACGAAATCAGCAATGAAAAATATTCGAAGCAGTCGCTAGACTCTGATTCATATCTTCAGCGCTTTCGTACTCATATTGATCAAGGGCGTTGGCGATTACGACAGCATTTCTATCAAGACTGGTCAGCGCAAACGACAGCAGAGCAACAAGCAAAAGCCGTGACATTAAGTCTGCTCACGGGTGATCGTAGCTTGATTAATCGTGATACTAAGGACTTATATCAACTGGCGGGCATCTCACATTTGCTCGCTATTTCAGGCACGCACGTACTGTTTTTAGCTATTGTATTGGCAGGCATAGTTGTACTGCTGTTTGATCGTAATTATTCGGCGATTTACCGTCGTATTCCGCGTTGGCAAGTGCGTTGGTGGGTAATGATTGGTGCCGCTTTTATTTATGCGCTATTTACTGGTTTTGACGTGCCTGCTGCTCGTACGGCTTGGATGTTATTAGCGATTGGATTTGTCAGATTAACATTGCTCCCTATTAGTACAATGCGCGTGCTATTGGCGCTAGCTGTGTTGATGGTTTGGCGTGACCCTTACGTATTGTGGCAGGCAGGTTACTGGCTATCTTTTATTGCAGTGGCATTATTACTCAAGTATGACGATAAGTCGTATCAGCATCAGACTACTGCTGCAACGACTGTACACGATAGTAAGCCACGTACTCATATCAATAACGCGCTATCTAACCGTGTTTGGCAAACGTTCAAGCGAGTGTTTAAGCTACAGTTTTGGCTGTTTCTTACTTTATTACCCGTTACGTTGCTTTTATTTGGTAAGGCGTCGTTATGGGGACTTTTTATCAATTTATTTGCTATCGGGCTATTTGGTTGGGTGATTGTACCGCTCAATCTATTAGCCGGGCTGTGTTATCTTCTAATGCCGAGTATTGCTGATATTCTTTGGATGGTTATTAGTACGATTGTCGGTCATCTACATGATTTAATGATTTGGCTGACGTCATTGCCAGCGCTATCGGATGCGTGGCTCTATACACCAGTTAATATCGCGATACTATCGATGGCTTTGCTAAGTGCATTGCCTTGGCTGCTGCCACGAGGTTTACTCAGCCGTTGGTTGACGTTGCCACCATTAACGTTACTGATGATGACGGTGTATGCCAATCAGCAGTCATTCGTCACGGTACCGACACTATATATATTGCCAACGGGTGATTCATATATAACGGCGGCATTGCTGCAATATCCTACTGTCAATGAAGACAGTACCAATTGGTTGTTCTTAGCTGATCATAGACCAGCTTCTACACGAACGATGCCAAGCAGCCTGACAGCAGACAAATTATCTGAAAATTTAAAGCAGCAATTGGGCAGTTTATCTGTCGATAAGTTAGAGAGCATTGTCATACAGAGTAGCAGTGTTAGCCTGACTGATACGTTAATTCCTGACAATAAGAATATTGCTAATACTAAAAATTCTGAACTACTACCGATGACCGTTGCGCAATTAAATGACCGCTTAACCATTAGCCAATATTGGCAAGCAGGGCGCTCTGATCGTTGGTCTGCATTTCAGCAAGCCTATAAAATAATTAGGCAATCTGAAAATACGCCTACTATCAGTGCCCAACGTTGTGAGCAAGGCAAAACATGGCAGTCGGCCAACGATGAGTTGTCAGTACAGGCCATCACTGGTTGGACCAAGATAGGTGACACTAGCATTTGGGGTTGTACGATTGCTCTTGATACTAACTTGTCTATACGCGTTCTGAGATACAATGCGGCAGACCCACTCAATTCGTTACCTGTCAATTCACCTGTCAGCCCTCAAGCACAAGTAGCATCTAACCAGTTAACTGGCAAACAGTCAGAGTCTTTCCAGTCGCGTTTGATTTTAAATGCTGACACTCATCAACGCGTTTGGCAACTGTGGTCATTACTATGTTCAGCTGAATCGAATAATGAGAACATGCTATTCAAAAATACACGTTGGCTTGGTCACAGTGCCTCGCAGATTACAGGCGATATCATAAGTCGTCAGAGAGTTGATGAAGTTATAACCTATGATAACAAACCGTTAGACGCGGCATTATCGCTAAATAACATTGATAGCATTCCCAACGCCGAGACTACTAACTCTGAAAAATAAGGCTTATATTATCAGCGTTACAATATAGTGATATTTCACAGTTATACTATTGAACCATTATCGAAATACCACCATACTTAGTAGCCTATTAATATAAACATAGGTCACAGATATGGTGAGAAAGTATCAGGTATATATCACCGTTCTAGCTGTATTTCTCGACAACCTCATTTTATTGTTTTAGATTGTTTCTAACTTAGGAAGTTATATGCCCAACTGGCCACCAGACCCTAACAAACGTCCTGATAACTCGGCAAATCAGCCAACGCAACCGCAGCAACCAAGCCCGCCAAGTGGACAAGAATGGAAGGTGCTGGAAAACACGTTATTAGCGAGTGTGGTTGAGCAGCGCCGCGCTCGTCGCTGGAGTATCTTTTTTAAACTACTGACCTTTGGTTATATCTTATTGATATTTTTGACCCTTGGTCGTGGTTGCAGCAGTACGCCAACAGGTATGGACGCAGTCGATACTAGCGATCCACATTTAGCAGTGGTTGAGCTGCAAGGCGTCATCAGTAATGACGATGTGGCTAATGCGTATGATGTCAATGAAGCATTGAGAGACGCTTTTGCAAATAGCAACTCAAAAGCAGTGGCATTGGACATTAACTCACCTGGCGGTTCACCGGTACAGTCTGACGAGATTTGGCAGACCATGATGGACTTACGCCAAGAGTACCCAGACAAAAAGCTATATGCAGTGATTGGTGATATCGGTGCTTCAGGTGCTTATTATATTGCGTCTGCCGCAGATGAAATTTATGTCAATCCATCAAGTTTGGTCGGCTCTATTGGTGTCATTATGCCAAGCTATAACGTTAAAGGCTTGATGGATAAAGTTGGCGTAGAAGATCGTACGATTACGGCTGGTGAGTATAAAGATATCTTAAGTTTATCTCGTCCGTTGACTGATTATGAAGAAAATCATGTCGAAAAAGTACTAGCAAACACGCATAAGCATTTCATCAACGCTGTCAAAGAAGGTCGCGGCGACCGTCTGAAAAATCCTGAACAAAACAAACTGTTCTCAGGGTTATTCTGGACAGGTGAGCAGTCTATTGAGCTAGGCTTAGCAGACAAAACAGGTAGTATCACAAGTCTAAGTAAGCAACTCGACCTTGATACGATCATTAGCTATAGCCCAACCGATCCGTTCCAAATGTTTATGGACCGTTTTGCAGTGAAGTTAGGTGCAGGTATTGGCTCTAGCGTTAGTCTTGATGTATTGCCACAAGAAAGCAACACTGGGCAGATGCGTTAAGCGTTTTATGTTCTAGATATAATGTGTATGATTGTTAAGGCTGAGCATATAATTGTGCTCAGCCTTAATTGTATGCAATACCAAATAAAAACCTTGGCCCAAGTGATAGCCTGATTAAATTAGCTATACAACTGTAACCATCAAACACAGTCGTCAAACTTGTCATATAAACATGGTTGATTTTGAAGGGATTAGTTTTGATGCTGTTGGTTTTGACAATAGTACAAGGTTCAATCATTAAAAATAATATATAACATAAACGTTCCCACGAGAGTCTGTCATGAGTGATGAAATAAATTTGCAGTCCTTTGCTAAACTGTCTGTCTCTAAAATAACCAATAAACCTGTGCTGCATTTTGCTCATGCTAATGGAATGCCAAGCGCTGTATATGAGCCATTTTTTGAAGGTTTATCAGAGTTTTTTACGATTGAATATATTGCGATGTTGGGCGATACGCCTGATTATCCAGTGGATGATCATTGGCGTAGTCTGACGCAGCAAATCATTGATAGCGTAAACAGTGCCTGCGAAAAGCATGGCGTTGCACAGGTAGTAGGAGTAGGGCATTCGCTTGGGGCTATGTGTACGTTGCAGGCCACGTATCGTCAGCCTGATTTGTTTGCACAAGCGGTGCTTATGGACCCGCCTTGGATTTATGGCAAAGTCAGCTTGTTGTGGCATTTGGCAAAGACAGCAGACAGATTACCGCTTATGAATAATCGTCTGATGGACAAACTATCACCAGCTGGAGTGTCCAAACATCGCCGTGATGTGTGGGATAGCCGAGATGAAGCATATGAGAAAATGCGACATAAAGGGTTTTTTAAAAATTTTGATGAGCGTAGCTTTCAAGGATATATCGATCACGGCTTACATGAGCGCGCGGATGGCAAAGTGACATTGGCTATCCCTAAAGCCAGCGAAGTTGCTGTGTTCCGTACCAATCCCTCTTGGTATTGGCTTGCACCAAACCGTGGCCCCAAAGTGCCTGTAACTTTAATCATTGGTCAAGAAAGTATCTTTTTGAAACGTCGCTTTCCGCAGCAGATAAAATCGCGCTTGGGTATTCCTTATGAGACTCACGAAGGAGGGCATATGTTCCCACTTGAGCATCCAGAGTCTGTCTCAAAGCTAGTGTTAGGATTGATCAAGCAGCAACTGTCAAAATAAACGCAACATATTATCAGTCATGCTTGTAATGGATATGAGCTGCCAGAGTATTTTTAAGTGATACCTTTATGCCGAAGAACCTAATTGCGCCATCTAGTACGACTGTCTCACCTAAGTCTCTGCCGCTATTTTCGCGCGTGGATACATTCGTGCTAACAGTAGGAATGGTGCTTGCATTTTTTATCAGTCAGTTGGTAGGTGTTTATGTCGCTGGCAAGATGGTATTACCTGCCGATGAAAGGACATCGATAGGGCGTATATTCTTTTTTGGTAGTAATGACGGAACGGTTGTGAGCCTGTCTATACTTATCGGCTGTGTATTGCTAGTGGCAATTAGCATGCTTATCATTCGTTTAAAAGGTGGCAGCCTGCGTCAATATCTAGCCTTAAAGCCGTTCTCACTGTCGATGGGTATAGGCATGCTTGGGCTGCTACTGATATTTATGATTGCCAGTCAGGCACTGACGTATGTACTCGATATGGCGCCGCTGGTTTTTGTTGATCCACTCTATCAGTCTGTAAGTTCGGTTTGGCTGTTGGTGTTTGCCATGGTGGTCGTCGCACCAATTTATGAAGAAGTTATCTTTCGCGGTATATTGTGGTCAGCCATCGCAGAACAGTTCACGGCACCATCCTATTCAGCGAATCATGGGGCGATTGTCGCCAGTATTGTGACAAGTTTGATATTCGCTGTGATCCATGTGCAGTATGGTATCTATGAAATCAGTACCATCGTAGTGTTGGCATTGATATTTTGCTATGCACGGATTAAGTCAGGCTCGCTACTACTGCCAATCGTACTGCACATTGTCAATAATGGTGCAGCGATGTGGCAGTATATTGTGCAAGCGGCATAGATAAAAAGCTGACCACAACGATGGCTGGCATGTGAATTCTATCAAGCCAGTTATATCAGCATTTAGCTATGCGTCAGGATTTAACAATAATACTTCATCGGCTGCTCGTTTAATGTCATCGAGCGTTAGCTGAGGTTTGCCGCTCAATGCTTGACGCCACTTACGCGCGCCCATCAGACCTTGGAAGAGTCCTAAATAATGCCGTGTCATCGTTGGCAACGCTTCGCCTTTTGCGAGTTGTTCTTCGAGATAGGGATAAAGCTGCGCTAAAATCTCTGAGCGCTTAGGTATTGTCTCAGGAGTTTCCTCATTCCATAAGCTATTGGCCTCTGCTAATAGATACGGGTTGTGATAAAACGCCCGACCAATCATCACGCCATCGATATGCTGTAGGTGCGTTCGGATGTCCTCAATTGTATCGATGCCGCCATTGATTTCGATATCTAGCTCAGGAAAGTCCTGCTTTAGACGGTACACATCATCGTAACGCAGTGGTGGTATCTCGCGGTTTTGCTTAGGGCTGAGCCCCTGCAACCATGCCGTACGTGCATGTACGATAAAGCGGGTACAACCTGCCGCTGCCACTGTCTGCACAAAGTCCACCATAAACTCATAGCTATCAAAGTCATCGATGCCAATACGATGTTTGACCGTCACAGGTATATCGACTGCAGCTTGCATATGCTTGACCAAATCAGCGACGGTCTGAGGTTCTGCCATCAGACAGGCACCTATCTTATTGTGCTGTACGCGATCTGAGGGGCAGCCAACATTGATATTGACCTCGTCATAGCCATATTGCTGAGCAAACTCTGCGCATTGCGTCATCTCATCGATGTCTGCACCGCCGAGTTGCAATACAAGAGGGTGCTCAAGCGTATCGAAGCGCAAGTGGCGTGCTCGATTGCCATGTATCAATGCGCCAGTACTGATCATCTCGGTATATAGATAGGTATGTGGATTAAATAGTCGTGCAAAATAACGATAATCTGTCGTAGTCCAGTCGATCATTGGCGCAACTGAGAGGCGTTTGTTGGTCATATCAACCATGGTCATCAAGCCTTAATATTTGTGTCTTAAATAAATGGATAAGGTGCAATGGATGAGACAACCCATTGCACCTTAGTTTCAAGCGTTTCCAGAGCTTCAAGCGTCATGCGAAACAGTGATTGACCAATTACTTATAAAATAACATGGTCAATTTTTTTAAATTCAGGCAAATTATAAAAATACAGCCCCATGATAATACCGATAAAGCCAATAAAGGCAATGTATAGTGCTGGTGAAAAGCTTACTAAAGTTGTGGCATAACCAAGACCAAAAGGTATCAGTACACCAACGATACCGTAGGTCACATTATAACAAAAAGAGATACCTGTGAGACGCACGTTGGTTGGAAACAATTGCACCAAGATAGCAGGAACCATACCGACAATACCAGCACAGAATCCCAAAAGCGCGTACATAATTAAAATGTAATCGCCACCTGCTTGTAGATGATAAAAGAAGGCTAGTATTTGAGCAATGAGGAGTATCGAACCAATTACTAGAACCTTACCAAAATTCTCATGATTAGAAATTATCCCATAGAATATACAGCCAAAAATCATAAATACGATGCCCAAGCTATGGGAGAATCCAAACAAATCGCTGTCTAACGTAAAGTTTATCTCTATCAAGTCTGGCAATAGTAGAACAACCACAGAAGTAATGCTAGAAATCACTAACGTCAGCACCATGCCGACAAACACAGAGTGTTTGCAGTGTTTAAAGAGTATGGTAAGCGGCTTGCCTGAGTTTTTGCCGGTATTTAATTTTGTAAGTGCCAGAAAAAAGGGTGTTTCTCCGATGAATCGCCAAAATAAGAGCGGTAAGAAACTAAGAGCCGCCGCTACTAAAAATGGTAAACGCCAACCATAATCAGTTAGCTCAGTCGTCGTCATAAAGCTAGATAACCACATAAAAAAGGCATTTGAAAACAGCACACCTACAAAGAAGCTAGCAGTCGCGTAGCTACAGGCAACTGACAGATACTGTCTGGGCACATGCTCTGCTACAAATACCCAAGATAGCGGTACATAAAGACCAAACGCCATACCCTGTATGATTCTTAACAATATAAATAAGGCAGGCGCAGCAGCCCCCCATTGTGCATAAGTTGGCAAAAATGCCATTGCTAAGAGACTGCATGCGGTGACTATGATACTTAGCAATAAAACGGGCTTTCTACCTTTTATATCACCATAACGACCGATGAGAACACCTCCGATTGGACGTGCTAAATAACCGATAACAAAAAGCCCCATACCTTGCAGTTTAGCAACTCTAGGGTCAGCATTAGCAGGAAAAATCGCCGCTGAAACAATATCTGAGATATACAAGTAAATCAAAAAATCAAAAAATATCACAGCGCTGATGAAGCTAATGAACAGCACTACATTTTTGTCTTTAGTAGACATCAAGGCATGTTGGGAACGAGATGGCATAATAAATCACATATCCACGGAGTAAAATGGTCATTAAGACAATCATTATTTTAATGATCGACCATGATAAAAACTGGCAAATCGATATATAAATGACGATTTGCCGAAATAATAAGTTGGTTTTTGAGTAATGGATGGTTTACAAGTTAGCTCAAACAGATTTACAAGACGCCAAAGCCTAACTAACTGATATTTCTTATAATAGCCAGTCAATGGGCAACCAAGACATAATGGTTAACCAAACATGGTCAGCCATGTCCACTCGTGGCTCTGAGTCATAGACTACCTTTTCGCCTTTCTCCATGGTGTGCCATTGCAGGTTGCCATTTTCTAGTAGCTTGACTTCATACGCTTGATTTAATAGATCGTCGCTCAAAGCGCCATGCAGCTGCCTTGCTAGTTCATCATCATTAATGATTACGCCCATTTCGGTATTGATATTGGCAGAGCGTGGGTCAACGTTGTATGAACCGATAAAGACTTGATAATCATCTACTGCAAACGTTTTTGCGTGCAAACTGGTTGAAGATTGACTACGGGCCCGCCACAGTTTGTTGTCACGTTTTTCTTCAGCAGCGGTCGATTTAAGCTCATATATTTTGACGCCTGAACGAAGCAGGCGAGGTCGCCACTGGCTATAACCAGAATGCACGGCAGTCACATCGGTCGCATCAAATGAGTTGGTTAATATCTTAATATCGACACCAGCTTCAGCCAACTTAACCAACGTATCGACGCCATCTTTGGTCGGTACAAAATAAGAAGAAATAATCGTCAATTTCTTGGTTGGACTACCAAGCAAGTTACGCAGCTGATGAACCAATTTGGTATCGGCAGGAACTGTTTTGCTTAGTTTGCCCACATTATCACTCAAGAATTGCATGTCGGTCCAACGGAAAGGCACACGCTTATTAATCAAGTCACTATCAATCGTCGAGTCTTTGATCGCAGCCTTATAAACCGTCAAGCTGCTGCCTTCGTTGTTTTCTTCATCTAGACCGAGCTTATCTAAAGCCTTTAAAAAATCAGGCGTAACGTCATTATCAAATTTCGCTAAGGTCTCGATATCAAATGATAAAGGCGATGACCAATAGTCATAAAAGCTGTTATCAATATCTGCAACGACTTTACCGATCAGTAAGACATCCAAATCTGCAAATTGGCTGCTTTGATCGTTACTCAGGTACTCATTACCGATATTACGTCCGCCGATAATGGTAATCTGTTTATCAAACGTCATGCTTTTATTGTGCATACGGCGATTGATACGCGGCAAACCTGTGACGTAGTTCAATGTTGAAAACTTACGGTGCATTAATGGGTTGATGATACGCACCGCGATATTAGGGTGGCTCGCAAAACGTAATAGGTGCTGATCAAACTTTGCACTGTTATTAAAATCATCCAACAACAAACGCACGATCACACCGCGCTCAGCCGCTTCCCACAAGTCTTTTAATAGCAGTTGGCCAGCCTGATCATTATGCCAAATATAATACTGCGCATCGATATTGCGCGTGGCCATACCTGTTAACATACTACGGGCGGCAAACGCATTTGCCCCAGTGACGATCGGATGATAGCCTGACAAATCAGGATGAATTTCATTCTGCGCACTAATGGCAGAGACCAAGTCAGTGCTGCTGGTCTTAATCGTCTCACCTTGCGTCGTTTGCTCGTCTGAATATAGCGCCTCTACGCGTGCTGATAGTGCTTGGCTTTCCGGTAAATGTGGCTGCTTGGGCAAACTCTGGCAAGCGCTAAGACCTAAAGTCAGTCCTAGTGTTAGACTCAACGATAAGCTGCTTGGTTCTATACTGAACATCGACATAACGAATTTACCTTAATGAGCCTAAATGTACTGATAAATAATGATTCTGAGTGTTTAAAATACTCTTTTTAGATGTATTACCAGACTGTTGTTGTATTACGCGTGGCAAAATCTAAATCGTCGCTAAGCTTAGCAGCTGTTATGATATCTGCCTATTATAAATACGTTATTTTTGTTAGATTTAGCGCACGAAATCATTGTTTTTTAAGTAGTGTTTAATTATATATGTGGCAGATTTTAAGCAGTAGAATTGATGCATTTTTGGTATTCGAAAATAATATTTAGTGGCCATTTGAAACCAGCTGTGCGGAATAAGTCGACATGATATGATAACGCTGATAAATTCGGTCGATAATCAGAAGAATAAGCAGTCATTTTATTTCAATTAAAAGACCAATCAATAAAACACCAACCAAAGTAACGGAACGTTTATGAGTCAGTCGCAAAACCATGATGAGAGCAGTTTGAACAAGTTAGATCCAAACTGGCGCAACGATGCCTTAGATTTAGGGCTTGATTATGGCATGCAGACCATCGCAGTGCGGGCAGGTCAACACCGTACTGACGAAGGCGAGCATTCAGAGCCTATTTTTACCACCAGCTCTTACGTTTATCGTTCAGCCGCTGATGCTGCTGCTCATTTTGACGGTACAAAAACAGGCAATGTCTACTCTCGCCATACCAATCCAAGCGTACGTACTTTTGAGCGTCGTTTAGCCGCCTTAGAAAACGGTGAACGCGCGGTTGCGACGGCCTCTGGTATGGGCGCTATTTTGACGATGTGCTTGGCATACCTAAAAGCGGGTGACCATCTGCTAGCGGCCAACCAGTTATTTGGCTCATCTATCGGTCTATTCAACAACTATATGGCCAAGTTTGGTGTTGAAGTCAGCTACGTGGATTGCTTCGACAATGAGGCATGGGCCAATGCGGTTCAACCAAATACCAAGGTGATTTATTGCGAAAGCCCAAGTAATCCATTGGCACAGATTTGCGATATCGGTTATCTGAGTCAGCTATGTAAGGCCAATGACATATTACTCGTCGTTGACAACTGCTTTGCGACACCAGCATTGCAGCGCCCATTAGATTTGGGTGCGGATGTGGTGATTCACTCTGCGACCAAATATTTGGATGGTCAGGGTCGTGTATTAGGCGGTGCGTTGGTCGGTAGTGATGAGCTGATGCAAGAAGCGTTTACCGTGGTGCGCTCAGGCGGTATCAGCATGAGTCCATTTAATGCTTGGGTATTTACCAAGGGGCTTGAGACGCTCAAATTGCGTATGCAAGCTCATTGCCAAAATGCCAATAAAGTGGCAGAATTTTTGGTCAATCATCCTAATGTCAGTACCGTACATTTCTCAGGCTTGAGTGACCATTCTGCGCACGAGCTTGCTACACGTCAGCATCATATGAAGGATGGTTACGGTGCTATCATGGGCTTCGAAGTCAAGGCATCTGATAGCCGTGATACCAAAGAAGCGGCGTGGCATGTGATTGATTCAACACAAATGGTCTCTATCACCAATAATTTGGGCGATGCCAAAACCACGGTTACTCATCCTGCAACCACCACGCATTTCCGTCTCACCCCTGAGGCTCGTGCCGAAGCAGGCGTTAAAGACGGTCTGATTCGTCTATCAGTCGGTTTGGAAGATGTCGAAGATATTATTAAAGATTTGGCGCGTGGTTTAGACAGTTTGTAAAGATAGCGGTATAATGCGGTCAGTATTTTATTTTAAACTTTAAATTATCCCATCTATTATTATAAGACAAAGAGGCAACTATGAACATTCAAGCATTGATGCAACAAGCACAAACGATGCAAAAGAAAGTAGAAGCGAACGTTGAAAACGCTAAGAAAGAACTTGCTAATAAAGAAGTGCAAGCAGAAGCGGGCAGTGGCCTAGTTAAAGTAACGATGACTGGTCGTCATGTGGTTAAGCGTTTGACTATTGATCCAAGTCTGTTAGAAGATGAGCCAGATATGATTGAAGATCTTATCGCTGCTGCTATCAATGATGCGGTTCGTCAAGCAGATGCACTGTATGAAGAAACGATGGCTGGCGCGACTTCAGGCATGGGTCTGCCACCAGGCATGCAAGGCATGTTCTAAGCATTAAATACTTTAGACTGAACACAAAAATGGGGTTGTTATCGGCACGATACGACCCCATTTTTATAGCTACGGTTTTTTAAATTAAGTTAAATTCAGTTAAATAAAGTCAACTAAAGGAAAGCCACTTTGCTTACAGCCAAATTTGATCAGCTGGTAAAACAGCTGCGTATTTTGCCAGGCGTGGGTCAAAAAAGTGCCCAACGAATGGCATTACATTTGCTTAGTAAAAAACGTCCGCAGGGCATGGCGCTTGCCCAAGCACTAGATGAAGCCATGCGCGATATTGTTGAATGTCAGCGCTGTCATAGCTTTAGTGATGAAGCGGTGTGTCCACTATGCCAAGACCCTAGACGTGATGATGGGCTGCTGTGTGTGGTCGAGACAGCGGCAGATGTGATGGCTATCGAGCAAACGGCAGGATATCGTGGTCGCTATTTTGTGCTTGGCGGACATTTATCCCCGATTGATGGAATCAGTGCAGATGACTTAAATATTGATCAGCTGGTATGGCGAGTCAAACAAGAGCCTGTTGAAGAGATTATACTTGCAACAGGTACGACGGTTGAAGGCCAGACCACCGCACATTTTATTAGCGAGGCGGTCAGTCGTCATGTCAATAAAGTCACACGTTTGGCACAAGGGGTACCGATGGGCGGCGAGCTTGAGTATCTAGATAGTATGACGCTGGGTCAAGCCATGCAAAACCGCTCTTTTTTATAAGGTTTTGCTTACATCAAAGTCTTACCCATTTCATTTCGTGAAATTGTTATAATTGCTTTATTATTGTTCTCCTTTTTCATTTTATTAAGACGCAGTATCGCGTTTTATTTTCTCCTATTTATGCAGGTATCTGCCCGTGTCCAACAACGTTTCAAACGCTTCAGTCAAATCAAACCCTTCTGAGATTACTGATAACTCATCACAAAAAGCAGCTAATACTGAGATGAAATCAGTGGTGACACCTTCGGAATCAAATGACGTTGCACTGGATGTTGATGCAATTGATATCGATGCACTGTTGGATATCGCTGATGCCGTCGATGTCACTTGGGTGCGTGAGCAGCACCAATTGGCTGAGGCGATCAATGCCTTGGCAACTTGCGGACGCGTAGCCTTAGATACTGAGTTTATCAAGCGTGACACTTATTATCCGCGCTTGGCACTGGTGCAATTAAATACTGGTAATCATGTTTATCTACTGGATGCACCGCAGCTACAACTGGCTGAACTGTGGAAAGCGCTACGCAAAGTAGATGTGGCTATCTGGCATGCTTGCGGCGAAGATTTGGGCATTTTTTATCTGTTGTCTGGCTGCCCACCGTTGACCAATATCTTCGATACGCAAATTGCGTTGTCTTATCTAACGGGCCAATTGCAAATGGGCTATCAGCAAGCACTGGCTGATCAGCTAGATATGCATATCGATAAAGAACATAGTCAGTCTGATTGGCTCCAGCGTCCGTTGACAGATGAGCAAGAGCAATATGCCATCGATGATGTACGTTATTTGCCAGCGCTGTATCTCAGTATCGAGTATGCGCTTAAGGCTCAAGGCTTATACGATTATGTTTGGGCTGACTGTCAGCTTTATGCCAGTGATTTGTATGACACGCAGCACGTCGAAGATGAAGCGATGTATCTCACGATGGCAGATTACCGCTATAACTCGCAGCAAATGGCGATACTCAAAGGAGTGGCTACGTGGAGAGAAGAGCTGGCACGTGCGACCAATCAACCGCGTACCTTTGTGATAAAGAAACAAGCAGTACGTGAAATTGTCACTGAAAAGCCAAACAGCATGCGCGAGCTGGCACACAAAACAACCATGCACCGTAGTATGCTGCGACTATATGGTGAAGAGCTGCTGAAAGTAATCAGAGATGCCAAGAGTCTACCGCCTACAGAGCATCCAGACTGTCTAGTGCCACCATATCGCTCAAAAAATAAAGTATTATCGAAAGCAGTGCAGCAAGCGATTGATGAGCATGCGCGCGAAATCGGTATACCTGCTAGCGTATTGATGCGTAAAAAATGGCTAGGACAACTTTATGAAGTGGTTGCTCTTGATAAGGACGTGAGCGAACTGCCGCAAGGGCTAAAAGGTTGGCGTAGCGATTGGGTTGTTAAAACCTTAATTCCAGTCATCAAAAAGCATAAAACCGAACTGCAGCAGGGCATGGGTATTCGTGTTCAATAAGGAATCGTTCGATAAAGCAGCGTTCGATAAGGCACCGTTTAACAAGAAATCGTTCGATAAGACTGAAAACTGACACTCAAGTATTCATACAGCTCTTATTCATACAGCTCTTATTCATACAGCTCTTAGCGTTTAAATCGTCCATGCTCTAAAAAGTATTGAGTCTGCTCGGCGACCTCTGGGTTCACTAGCATGCCAGTATGTGAGACTGACATGACAATATGATCAGCTGCAGCCTCTATCCTCGTCTCCTCTATATAGACTGTCCCGTCATGTGCAAGCTGCTCGTTAAGAAGTGGCTTGTCAGATTTGCGCAGTTTGCGATTATGATATTGCAAAAATAGCTGACCTAGACCATAAGGACGGTTGCCAGCGATGACGCCTAGCGTCACATGTTTGGGCAATGGCGCGACTGTGCCGTCCAGTGCGTCGACATACGAGCGACCTACGACAACAGGAGTCAGTCGCCAGATATAATCTGCACACACACTGCCTATATGCGGTGTTCCTAGAGTCACGCAACGTCCAATTTTCCATTTTGGGTACTGAGCAACAAAATCACGAATGATTAAGCCACCTAAACTATGCCCGACCAAATCTATAGGATGATCTGGGTGATGGTTTGTTTCTAGCCAGCTATTTAGGCGGGCGCTATTGGTTTTGATACCATCACGCATACTACGGTAGCCATACTGATGGGTATCAAATCCTGCTGATTGCAGGCGCTTGGCTAATGGTCGCATGATCCATGGGGTTTGGTGTAGCCCATGTATTAGAATGACGCGAGTTTTTTGTTTAGGCGCTTTATGTTGCATAGCAGTGTCCAAATGATTGCTTCAGAAATTTAAGATAAATAGCTTATTATCAATATAAGCTTTTATTGCATTGAGTTCTTATCGTTTATTTTATTTATAATATTACCTACTAATGTAATAGATAAAAAGTCAGCAAAATAAAAACCTCCAAGTCAGCTGCTGACTTGGAGGTTTTTTACTACAGAGAATAACTATCAAAAATGATAATTACATATAGTTTTCGATACTTGGGCAAGAGCACATTAGGTTCTTATCACCATAAGCATCATCGACACGAGCGACACTTGGCCAGAACTTGTTTGCACGGATGTACGGCAGTGGGAATGCAGCAGTCTCACGGCTGTAAGGATGCGTCCACTCTTCGCCAGTAATCATAGCAGCCGTATGCGGTGCATTGACTAATGGGTTGTCTTCTAGCGTCCAGTTATCTTCACCAGCTTTGGCTTTCATGGCTTCAGCTTTGATAGATTTTAGCGCACTGATAAAGCGATCCAACTCTTCTTTTGACTCAGACTCTGTTGGCTCAATCATAAGCGTACCAGCGACTGGGAAGCTCATCGTTGGTGAGTGGAAACCATAATCCATTAAGCGCTTAGCGATATCACTTTCAGTGATACCAGTCTCCTCTTTTAACGGACGAATATCGATGATACATTCGTGAGCCACACGGCCGTTTTTGCCAGCATATAGGACAGGGTAGTGACCTTTTAATTCGGCTGCCACATAGTTTGCGTTCAACAATGCCAATTCAGTGGCTTTTAATAGACCATCACGGCCCATCATAGCAATGTACATCCATGAGATAGGCAAGATGCTCGCTGAACCATAAGGTGCTGCTGATACTGCTGAGCAGTCTTTTTGTGCATTGTGTACAGGGCTCAAGGTATGGTTGGCCATAAACGTTGCCAAATGCGCTTTCATACCGATAGGGCCCATGCCTGGACCACCGCCACCATGCGGGATACAGAAGGTTTTGTGCAGGTTCATGTGTAGTACATCAGCACCAACGTCTGCAGGCTGCATCATGCCTACCTGAGCATTCATGTTGGCGCCATCCATATAGACCTGACCACCATGCTTGTGAGTCAAATCACAGATATGACGGATGCCTTCTTCGAATACACCGTGCGTCGATGGGTACGTGATCATTAAAGCGCCCAAACGCTCGCTATGCTCTTCACACTTGGCGGTTAAATCATCGATATCAACGTTGCCGTTTTCATCGGTTTTGACCACGACGACTTTCATACCCATCATCATGGCGGTAGCAGGGTTGGTACCGTGCGCTGACTGAGGAATCAAGCACACATCACGATTGGTCTCGCCCAATGACTCATGATAACGGCGAATCGCGAGCAGACCAGCATATTCACCAGAGGCACCAGAGTTTGGCTGCATAGAGACATCATCAAAACCAGTAATGGCTTTTAATTGATCTTGCAAGCTATCGATCATCGCGATATAGCCAGTAACTTGATCACGTGGTGCAAAAGGATGCACGTTGGCAAACTCAGGCCAAGTAATCGGTAGCATCTCACTGGTGGCGTTTAGCTTCATGGTACAGCTACCCAGTGAAATCATGCTGCGGTTCATCGCTAGATCTTTGTCTTCAAGCGACTTTAGGTAGCGTAGCATTTCGTGCTCGGTATGATGCGAGTTGAATACTGGATGAGTCAAAATGTCATCCGTACGCAAGTGTGCGCTATCTAGAGAGACGCGAGCGGTTTCAGGTAGATCGTGTGACTTGTTGACGAATAGCTGAGTCAAGGTGTTGAAATCTTGCTGATCGCTGGTTTCACTAAAGGCAACGCTTAATTTGGTGTCGCTTAGACGCCATAAGTTATAGCCAACGTTGTCTGCATTTTTAAAGATTTGAGTAGCAAGCTTCTCTGAACCACAATCAACGACGACTGTATCGAAGAATTGATCATGTACCACGCTCAAGCTGCTGTCATTAGATTCTGTGATAGCATCAGCAAACGCAGTGGCAAACGCATGAATACGAGTGGCAATACGCTTCACGCCGCCTGGACCATGGTATACCGCGTACATACCAGCGAGGTTAGCTAGTAATACTTGTGAGGTGCAGATGTTTGAGTTGGCTTTTTCGCGGCGGATATGCTGCTCACGCGTTTGTAGAGCCATACGTAATGCAGTATTGCCTTGTGCATCTTTTGATACGCCAATGATACGACCAGGTGCTGAACGCTTGGCTTTATCAGAAAACGCAAAATAAGCGGCATGCGGACCACCAAAGCCCATTGGTATACCAAAGCGCTGCGTACTACCTAGCGCTACGTCAGCACCCATATCGGCTGGTGATTTCAATAACACCAAGCTCATGATGTCACTGACAACACTGACGTAAGTTTTGTTTTCTTTTACGGCCGCGATGACGTCTGTTAAGTCTTTAACGTCACCTTCAGCACCGACATACTGGAATAGCGCACCAAAATAATCGCCTGATTTAGCCGTTTCAAAATCACCAACGACCACTTCCCAACCAAAGTATTTAGCACGAGTATTGATAACATCTAGCGTTTGCGGATAGACACGCTCGTCGACGAAATACTGCGTTGATTTGCTTTTGCTCACACGCTTTGACATCGCCATCGCTTCTGCCGCTGCTGTTGCTTCATCAAGCAATGACGCACCAGCCAGCTCAAGACCTGTTAGATCAATACATACTTGTTGGAAGTTCAGCAATGCTTCTAGACGACCTTGAGCGATTTCAGCTTGATAAGGGGTATAGGCGGTGTACCAGCCTGGATTTTCAAGGACGTTGCGCTGAATGACGGCAGGCATACGAACCGGAGAGTAGCCTTGACCGATATAGCTTTTGTTAACAGTGATGTCATCTGCCATCGTGCGTAGTTTGGCAAGTGCCGCATGCTCACTCATCGCCACTGGCAAACCCAGCTCTTTGTGCAGACGTACTGGCTCAGGCACAGTGTCATTGATAAAGCTTTGCATATCTTTATAACCAACAGCGCTGAGTAGGTCAGCTTGCTTGGTTTCGTTCGAACCTAAGTGGCGATAGACAAATTCAGCTTCGTTGAACAATCCTTGAAAGGTATCAAACGATGGGTTTTGAGAGATAGTCATGACAATCCTTGGTTAAGGGAGTAATAAACAAAATAGCAATTAAGGGAATAATGTGAGCGGTACGTTATACGTAATGCACAAACTGTTTTTGATCAAAGCGGAACTGGGTGTTGTAAACGCCACTGTCAGCGCGCTCGCCTGCGCCAAGCATCATAACGATATGATGGTCGTCGCTAAGATTGAGCAACGCTTTCATGGCAGGCTCATCAAAGCCGCCCATAGGACAGCTATCAAAACCATGAGCGCGTAATGCTAGCATCAGGTTTTCGGCGGCAAGCGCGGTGTTATTGGTTGCCCAGTTTTTGGTGTCTTCAAAGGTATAATAAGGCGATTTGATTGGGCCTTTTACGCGTCTGACCACTTGCGTTGCGCCCCATTTTGCAGCCGAAACCACGTTAGCTGGGCCGCGCAAAAAGTCCATTGTGACGACTTTGTTGTAGTAGTCTTTCACTTTCTTTGGCACTGGCTGATCAGGATATTCGCGCAATACTTGCTTAGCGTGATCGTGCCAAACATCAGTACGAGCAACGATGGCAATCAAACGGGCTGATGTTTTTGCGGCGTTTTGATTCATACAGTTTTTGACGGCGCGTTTGCGATTGTCAGCATCATCGATAACATAAAATTCCCACGGCTGTAGGTTGCTAGAGTTTGGTGCTAGCATGGCCAAACGCAGACAGTCTGCCAATACGTCGTCAGGGATAGGTGTGTCAGTAAAACGGCGCACGGAACGGCGTGACTCTACGATATCGCGAAACGCTTGTAGCTGCGGCGTATGGTTTGGTGTGGCAATGGGGTCTTTATTATCGGTGTTGGCATTCATATTAGGATCCATGCTGAGAATTGGGTTATCAGTTTGAGTCGTTATTGATAGCACGTATTCATTGGGATTCGAATAGGTGATCAATACGAGTCAATGAGATAACGCTTGAGAGCAATAACATCGGACGATAATGATTGTTGGAGATCTACATATAAAGCTGCTTTCA
The DNA here is from genome assembly GCF_022129425.1 of Psychrobacter sp. Ps1. Classification (NCBI taxonomy): domain Bacteria; kingdom Pseudomonadati; phylum Pseudomonadota; class Gammaproteobacteria; order Moraxellales; family Moraxellaceae; genus Psychrobacter; species Psychrobacter sp. Ps1. The sequence goes on from NZ_JADQAN010000013.1 coordinate 61,763, forward strand.
AATAACAAGCATGGTCAATGAGCCAATACTTTTCATGAGAAAGGTTTTTAAATCGTTTAAATAGAGAGTATAGATACCAGCTGCTGCCAGTATCTATGATGTTTAGTCGGGGCTAGTGCTTTGTACGAGCTAATATCTTAAAAATGCTCATGTCTTGTGAGAGCATGCTTAACTTACGTGCTTAGCTTATAAGTCGCTTTCGTACTCATCAGCAGTCAATAGTGCTTCGTAGTCAGCAATATTGTCAGGCTTCATTCTGAAGAACCAACCTTCGCCGTATGGGTCAGAGTTGATGATTTCAGGATCGTCTTCTAGGCCTTCATTGATAGCAACCACTTCACCTGAGATCGGTGCATAAACGTCAGAAGCCGCTTTTACTGATTCAACAACAGAGATTTCGTCATCTACAGCGATGATGTCACCTACGTCTGGCAATTCAACGAATACCACATCACCCAATAGATCTTGAGCATGGTCTGTGATACCAACAGTGATCGTACCGTCGTCTTCTAAGCGTAACCACTCGTGGCTGGCAATATATTTTAGATCTGCTGGGATGTTGCTCATGGTCTCTCTCCTAAGTGATAGAGGTTAATTAACAAAAATAATGGAGGCTAGGCGTGTTGCCATTTTTATAATTGCGCGCAAAATGACAACGCGCTCTAATGATAGAATTTATAAGACCTAAGAGTCAAACTGTTGCTTGCCGTTACGGACAAAAGGTAGCTTTAGTACGCGTACATCGACGAATTTACCTTTGCCGCGTAGATCGACTTGTACGCTGTCATCTTCTGATAAGCTGGTAGGTACACGAGCAATCGCGATTGAATTTTTTAGGCTAGGGGAGAATGTACCGCTGGTGATAATGCCAGTTTGCTCGTTATCAGTGCCTTGATTGATAGTCACTGTCATGCCTTCACGCAATACGCCACGCGTGGTCAATAGCAGACCCACTTGCTTCATAGCGGTGTTGTCTTCTTTTGACTGCTTACGTTTGCTGACCAATGCTTCACGACCGACAAAGGCGCGGTCGTCTTTGAGCGCTAGCGTCCAGCCCATGTTGCACTCGTAAGGGCTGATGGTCTCGTCCATGTCATGGCCATAAAGGTTCATGCCTGCTTCCATACGCAAGGTATCACGTGCGCCAAGACCGGCAGGTTTGATGCCATTTGCTTTTAGCTGCTCAAAGAAAGCAGGAGCATCATTGGCATGCATAATGACTTCGACGCCATCTTCACCAGTATAGCCAGTACGAGCCACAAACCAATCAGTGCCTTCGATATCGGTCAAGTCAGCACCAACGAAAGGTTTTAGTGCTGCTAAGGTATCTGCCCAGCCTGGTTTGGCTTGAGCCAGTTTTGCAATAGCATTTGGACCTTGAACGGCGAGCATCGCAAGCTCAGGACGCTCGGTAATCGTAATATCGAAACCTTCGGCGACTTTATTAAACTGTGCTAAGTCCTTGTCGCGAGTGGCTGCGTTAGAGACGATACGGTACTCAGTTTCTTCTGCATTCATCAGGTAGACGATCAAATCATCGATGACGCCGCCTTGCTCATTGAGCATGCCAGAGTACAGCGCTTTACCAGCGGTAGTGAGTTTGTTGACATCGTTTGCGAGCAGTTTTTGTAGCCATGCTTTGGTATCAGCGCCTTTGATATCAGTCACAACCATATGTGAGACATCAAACATACCTGCATCTGTACGTACCGCTTCGTGCTCTTCGATTTGTGAACCATAATGAATGGGCAATTCCCAACCAGAAAAATCGACCAGTTTGCCCTCACTATCAATATGAGACTGGTAAAAAGGGGTGCGCTGAGGAGCTTGGTTGCTGCTAGAGTCTTGAGAATGGGTATCAGTCATAACAAATCCTTATGTGTACATCAGTCGTACTCGGCAGAGTAAGGAGTGATGCGCAACGTAAAAGTAGCGAGAAGCAATATTGCAAGGTGCAAATATCACATCAAAGGGTGACACAGAAAGCAAAGATGAAGACGTAAGCCAAACAGACGCTATACGTCAGTTTGAGCTAAAGCCCTATCTGTCCTGTGACCTGAGATTTTCAACACGAACCATCATTTTTGGGCAGTTATATGAGCCCTATCATCGATGATAGCGTATTTTCTCCCCTTCGGTGGGTAAGACGTCGTCCGTTCTTACCACTCTCCAGATTTGTTATGCCTTATGTTTGATAAGGTAGTGCGCTATTAGCGTCATATTACTAAATATTATCAAACAACAGTGACATGTGTTTTTCAGTCCTTTTACCTGAGCGATTGGCAGGGTGGATGCGCCTTCGGTGGTTATCTAGCCATTGCGATAGTTGTATAACCAATAGGGTTCAATACAAAAACGATGCTGATAAACTCTCTCCTGAAAAACGCTTTTATTATGAAAGGTTCAAAGCGCTTTTACAAGTCATCAAAGCCATTAAAATAAATAAATTTGGCAAAAATAATGTTTTGATAGGGCAGTCTATGAAATAGGTTATGTTTTACAACGATATTTTTATCGCTCATATCAGCATTTTATCTGTGTGTTTTGACAAAAATTACCATAGCAAAACGCAAAGCGACTACTGGTATTTGCCTGAAATATGCTAACCTACGCCCATAGTTTCTGATAGGTGGTTTTTATGCATTGCGATATTTATAAATTTCCCAAACATGACGATATGTATATCTACATTGCGCGTCCTGATTATCCTGATGATACTGATGAAATCAAAGACTGGCTTGGTGTATTACCAAAAGATTTCCGTGCAGGTTTAGGCCGTAGTAAGTTCGTCATGCATCTGGATTTGGCGACTAAAGATAAGCTCGCTCGTGTTGATAAAGAAGAAGTACTGGCAAAACTGCAGTCTCAAGGTTACTTTGTGCAGTTGCCGCCGCAAGACGTGATGCGCCGTCAAGCAGAGCTGCGTGCTCGTGAATCGCAGGACAGCATCTATAATTAATAGATTTGTCAGCAAGTAAGTGTGGTAGGACATATCTGGACGCTACCTTGAAAATAGCATCGATAAAAACCTACAACACACTTGCTCACATGCATTTGAGTAGAGAGTCGTGATAAACTGACACCCTACGCAATGCAGATATAAGCCTACATAATGCATAAGTTCATTATGTAGTTGGCCTCATTCTGATTCTACAGAACGCACATATACCGCTAGACACAGATTGTGTCACCGGCGATAAACGCAGGTAAATAAACACGCATGGACTGGTTAAAAAATATCTTACATAGCTTACCGCTAGAGTCTATCAGTGACATTCTCGGTGAGATTGCCATTTGGTGGGGCCAAATGGTAAAGGATGTCCCACCCGCTGATTTGCCGATGTATGCTTATCTTGGCGGTGCTGTTTTGGTACTAGTGCTATGGATACTCGTTGCTCGTGTACTGCCAAAACCATTGGGCGGTATGAGCTGGATGGTTCTGTTTGCGGTATTACTAGCACCAGGTACAGCACTTGGCGATCCGAGCGAGCTTGCACCAGCCAGCATTAGCGTCGTCTATGCTGTGATGATGAAAGATTATGCAGGCGCGGTTGCCAATATGCTGCCGATATTGGTGATACTGGTCGCAGGGTTGTTTGTTGGTTTTGTATGGCAACTGATACGCAGCGCATTTGCATCAAGCTTGGACAAAGCCCGTAGCCGCAGCGCAGAAGATACACAGGCCACATTGCAAATGACCACAGGCAGCTATTTGCCAGAAGGCGCTACCGTAACTGAACAGCCTGACACTAATGTGAGATTAAAAAAAGACAATGCATTGGCTAAAAAAACGAATAGCGATACATCTGACAAGTAATAAAAATAAGCTAGGCATTAAGATAGTACTATTGTTTTAGAATTTATTTGATACCCGAATAAAAAGACACCGCTGCGTGTCTTTTTTTTGTGCTCGACTGTTTATTAGGCATATAAATAATTGCTCACTATACATTGCACATAACAATTGTTAATAAATGCGAACGCATGAGTATTTTGGCAATGCATCAGGCTGTGCTAATCTAATTTATTCTTTATTAGTCATTTATGTTTTAGACCTATGCATTTATAACAACTCATCTATAACAACTCATCTATAACAACAATCGAGATCTGATTATGACCACAGCTGACAATACTAAGCAAAACTTTACTGGTACCAGTAGTTATATTGCTACCGATGATTTGCAACTGGCCGTAAATGCCGCTATGACCTTACAAAAGCCATTGCTGATTAAAGGTGAGCCTGGCACAGGTAAGACATTGCTTGCCGAAGAAGTTGCTGAAAGTTTGGGCATGCCACTGATTACTTGGCACGTCAAATCGACGACTAAGGCTGAGCAAGGACTGTACGAGTATGATGCGGTATCACGCCTGCGGGATTCACAGTTGGGTGATGACAAGGTTTATGACATTGCCAACTATATTAAGCCAGGTAAGCTGTGGGATGCTTTTACCAGTACAGAGCGTAGCGTACTGCTGATTGATGAGATCGATAAAGCCGATATCGAGTTCCCAAATGATTTGCTACATGAGCTTGATAAGATGTCTTTTTATGTTTATGAGACGGGCGAAACTATTACAGCGGCGCAGCGTCCAGTAGTTATTATTACCTCAAACAATGAAAAAGAGCTGCCAGATGCGTTTTTGCGTCGTTGCTTTTTCCATTATATCGACTTCCCAGAAGAAGAAACCATGCGCCAAATTATCGAAGTGCATTTTCCAGACATTCAAGAAAAACTGGTCAATGATGCATTGGATATTTTCTATAAGCTGCGTGGTATTCAAGGTCTTAAAAAGCCGCCATCAACGTCTGAATTGGTTGATTGGTTAACGCTATTACTCGCTGACGACATGGCACAAGCAGAATTAGAAGAAAACCTGCGTGGTGAAAAGTCTATTCCGCCACTATATGGTGCGTTATTGAAAAACGAAGCGGATGTGAGTTTATTACAGCGTTTTGCCAATATGATGCGTCGTTAATGTTTGCCGCTTGCGTTGGTTTTAATATTTTATGTCCGACATCGGATGTCTACTATGAAGGTCAATGCAAACGCTCAACCTGTAACTGTACCAATTAATGATATCAGCAATATCACCAGATAATAATATCAGCCAATAAGTGATACGACTCTTATGTTTATCAAACTATTCTATACCTTGCGTACTTACGGCGTGCCAGTCAGTACGCGCGAGCTGCTCGATCTCAATGCCGCGTTAGATAAAGGGCTGATGATGCAGTCGCATCCTGAAGATCCAGCACTGACTACTTTTGCTAGCCGCGAAGATATGTATCGGCTGATTCGACTTTGCATGGTCAAAGACGAGCGCCATTTTGATAAGTTCGATCGGGCCATGGCAGACTATTTTGAAGGTGTCGATAGTCTCGATATGGATGAGCTATTAGCCAAGCTAACGGACGTGCCCAAAGAGTGGCTAGATTTAAAGCTCGATCCAAAGAATCTGACCGAAGAGCAAAGACGCCTACTGAAAAAATATGGCTCGCTTGAAGAGCTGATGAAGGCGTTAGAGGAACGTTTAAAAGAGCAAAAAGAGCGTCATCAAGGTGGTAGTAAATGGGTAGGCACAGGCGGTACTTCGCCATTTGGTGCTTATGGCGACCATCCAGAAGGGGTGCGCGTCGGCGGTGAATCGCGTAAACGTAGCGCGGCGAAAGTCTGGGAGCAGCGTAAATATCGCAACCTTGATGATGATAATCAGCTGGGTACACGCCAAATTCAGATGGCACTACGCAACCTACGTCAGTTCGCGCGGACAGGTAGTGCGGACGAGCTCGATATTCATGAGACCATTAAACGTACTGCCAAAAAAGGCGTGCTTGATATACATATGCAAGCCGAGCGCCGCAACCGTGTCAAAGTATTGATGCTATTTGACGTAGGCGGTAGTATGGATATCCATGTTGAAGCACTTGAGAAACTGTTCTCTGCGGCAAAGAATGAATTTAAAACATTGGAGTTCTTTTATTTTCATAACTGTCTATATGACTATGTATGGAAAGACAATAATCGTCGCCATAGCGCACCGATGCCAACGTTTGAGCTGCTCAATAAATATGGCCGAGAGTATCGCGTGATATTTGTGGGTGATGCATCGATGTCGCCTTATGAGCTGATGACAGTAGGCGGCAGCGTAGAGTATATGAATAACGAAGCGGGTATCGTATGGTTGAAGCGCGTACTGGAGCATTTTGATAAAGTCACTTGGCTCAATCCTGAAAACCCCAGCTACTGGCAATATACGCAGACCATCGTTGAAATTAAAAATCTGTTCGAAAATAAGATGTATCCGATGACGCTACATGGTGTTGAAGAAATGACTCAATATATGGCACGGTAATTTTAATATTCAACCTGATTGATAAAGCCTGTTAACACAGCTTGAATCCTTATAAAAACAGCCGTTATGACAACATAGCGGCTATTTTTTTGTTGATGCAAATGAACTCTGTATTGATTGTATATTGGTATGCCTAGTAAAGTGTGATAACATTCATTTTAAATGAATGTTATCAATATTCTGAATTGATTTGCTAAAAATTTTGATGACACTGTAAAAAGGTCCGCTCATTATTGCCAGTTTAGACGGATTATTTTTAACATCTCAATTTATCAATGCAGTTAATGACTAAGAGAAACAACATGGCCTCACCAAAAACGTTAGAAATCGTCACCGCAACTGTTCCTGTACTCGAAGAGCATGGCGTTGCGATTACCACTGTGTTTTATAAAAATATGTTTAATGAGCATCCTGAGCTGTTAGATATTTTTAATGAAACCAATCAAAAATTGGGAAGACAGCAGACGGCGCTAGCAACGACAGTATTGGCCGCTGCCAAGCACTTGGACAAACTGGCTACGCTATTGCCACAAGTGACCCAGATTAGCCATAAACATAGAGCCTTACAGATATTACCTGAGCATTATCCTATCGTCGGCAAACATCTAATTGGGGCGATAAAAGAAGTGCTAGGAGAGGCAGCCACTGACGACATCATTACCGCTTGGACAGAAGCTTATGATGAGATCGCCTCCGTGTTTATCCAGATTGAACATGGCATGTATGAAGAAGCAATGTGGCAGGGGTTTGCGCCTTTTAAAGTGACCGAAAAGGTAGCGGCTGCTACGGATATCGCAGCCTTTACAGTAGTGCCAGTGAACGACAATGAAGATAGTAATCAAGATATTGACCTGAGCAAATTGACCTTAACCGCTGGTCAATACATCACGGTGAAAACAGACCCAAAAGACAGCGACCATATAGCCTTACGTCATTATTCTTTATACTCTGCCAGTACTGATGCAGGCATTCAGTTTGCTGTTCGACGTGATAACCGTAATGAGCATCATGGGTTGGTTTCTAACTATATGCATGATCAACTAGAAGTCGGTGATACGGTTTTATTATCGGCACCAGCTGGTGACTTTGCGCTCAATCAAGATTTGGTACAGCAAAATGATATTCCATTGGTATTGATGAGTGCAGGAGTCGGGGTGACGCCTGTACTGTCTATGCTAGAGGCGCAAGTATTAGCCAATCCTAAACGACCTATTATTTGGGTTTATGCTTGTCAAAATATCGCTCATCATGCTTTTTCTGATCAAGTTAATAAATTACTCGAACAGGCTGAGAGTGTAGAAAAGCATATATTTTACTTTGAGTCTGGGCAGTTATTAGATGAGACATGGCTTGCTACCTTGCCTAAGCCTGCTGATATCTATGTGTGCGGCTCGATGCCGTTTATGGAAAGCATGATTGATGGGTTAGTAGCATTAGATCATGGGGTCGATAGTGTCCACTACGAACCGTTTGGCCCTAAGATGAGCTTGGGTGGTTAGTTTTTAACATATAGTCGGTGAACTACTAAACCGCTACGGCGTTACCCTCCTTAGATGTACTATTTGTACAAGCAGCAGTCGGCTGCCTTGTACCCATTTTAGAGTTCTTTAACTATAATACTCAAAATAAACGTTTATAAAAAAGCACTTAGCATGAAATAATCACGCTAAGTGCTTTTTTATGCAACATACTATGAGAAGAAAGAGATTAACCTAAAGATATAAAGACGTATTACTCTTTATTTTCAACCAATCCAATCATCACGCCCATCTCCTTTTTGTCTTGCTTATCGATACTAGGCGCATACAACGCTGAGGCAATACCACCGTCTAAAAACAGCGCGTTTGAACAACCCAGCTCATCCTTAAATAGCTCTGCAAACTGATAAAAGGTTACAGGCTCATCGCTATTAACGAGCTGTATACTGCCATCACGGCAAACGCCTGCACCATTACGAAGTTTGATTGAGCTGCTATCAGGGTTGAACTGTGGGTGTATCTCGGTATTGATGACCAGCATAGGACCCGATTGCGTCGCATACCAAGGCTGCACATCACCATTTTTTAGCTGCTCATTTAACGCATTACTTTCGGTGATTTGCACGTTGCCAGCTTTGTCCCACCACATAACCCCATTAGGTAGTAGATGAAAATTACCGCCACCTTCTCTTACATTTATCGATTTGAGTTCTTTGCCTTCGATGACGGTATAGCCAATCGGCGCATAGTTTTCATTGTACATGCCTGCATTCATCGCAAAGTTAAGGGTCTTATGATTCGGTAATGTGGCCAATAACGTATCAAAGGTTAGCAGAGGCTTATTGTTATCAGAGGATTGCCAAAACAGTTGTAATGAATAACGCTCGCTCGCTAACGCGGTAGCATCGAAACGGCAAACACTATAAGCAAAGGGCGTGTCTTCAGTCTGGCACGACCAGCTATCGGTGTCGCTACTAGTCGCATTGGTATTTGTCTGCTGGCAAGCGCTCAGGCCTAGCGCAAGCACTATCGTTGATAAGAATAAGGTAAAAATAGAACTTGGCATCAATCACGCGTCTTTTAATGTGTAAATTATTTGAGTTTGGTTACTATCTACCGCTTAATTACTCCTTCATCACTACTTTTTAAATACAACGATTTAGGCACTGATTCAGTCATTAGTAGGCGGAAAGTCACGGATTGTATTGTTCACATTACCAATTAATCGTCCACCATCGGTGAGATTGGTCAAGTGCTCAGAATTATACCCAGCGCTGTGTTCTGTTGGCGCGCCAGTTTCCTTGCCCTTATCACGCGAGTCTTTGTTATAAGCAATGAGTGCGTCATTATTGGCTAAGAAGCTATCAGGGTTTGCCATGACCCACATCTGGTTAAATACATCGGCACGGGCACTATGATCGAGCAATGCGCCTTTATCAGTAAAGTAGAAGAATTTGGATAACAGCTTAATCTGCCCATCGTCTAAGCGGCGTGCAATATGATACGGCTGTAATTGGCTAGGATGCTGTAAACCAACCGCACCTACGATACTGGCAAGCGATTTTAGCGTGTTTTTGTGGAAACTTGCAACACGCTCAGCCTTACTAGGGACGTCGAGCGCCTTTTGACGATATGGATCTTGGGTTGCCACACCCGTCGGGCAAGTGTTGGTATGACAAGAGCGCGACTGAATGCAGCCGACTGCAAACATAAAGCCACGTGCTGAGTTACACCAATCGGCACCTAGCGCAATCATGCGAGCGATATCAAAGCCTGAGACTATCTTTCCACTGACGCCAAGCTTAATTTTGTCACGAATACCTGCACCGACTAATGTATTGTGTACCAGTAAAAACCCTTCGACCATCGGCATGCCGACATTGTCCATAAACTCGACAGGCGCTGCACCAGTGCCGCCTTCTGCACCATCAATAACGATAAAATCAGGATAGTTATCCGTCTCTATCATCGCTTTTACAATCGCCATAAACTGCCATGGCTGACCAATACATAGCTTAAAGCCAACTGGCTTGCCGCCTGATAAATCACGTAGCTGCTGCCAAAAGGCGACTAACTCGCGCGGGGTGCTAAATGCAGTATGCGAAGAGGGCGAAATGCAGTCTTGACCCGTCGGCACTTGGCGCGTGTCGGCAATCTCTTGGGTGATCTTGCTAGAGGGTAGGACACCACCTTTACCAGGCTTGGCACCTTGTGAAAGCTTGATTTCAATCATTTTAACTTGGGGATCGACGGCTTTTTCAGTAAAAGACTGTGGATCAAAGTTACCATCATTATCACGGCAACCAAAATAACCCGTACCCAATTCCCAAATCAAATCACCACCGAATTTGCGATGGTAAGGGCTGATCGCACCTTCGCCCGTGTCATGGGTGAAACCGCCGAGTTTCGCGCCTTGATTGAGTGCCATGATGGCGTTGGCTGACAGACTGCCAAAGCTCATCGCGGAGATATTGAATACCGACATATCGTGTGGCTGCTGACAACGCTCACCGCCGACCATAATACGAAAGTCTTTGTTTTCTAACGGTGCACTGATGGTAGATTGCAAAAACCATTCTTTACCATGAGTATATAGATTGTCCAACGTACCAAAGGCATTGGTATCACTAACGTTCTTTGCCCGCTGATACACTAGCGCACGCTGCTGGCGTGAAAACGGTACTTGTTCTTTATCGTCCTCAAGCAAGTACTGGCGAATCTCAGGGCGGAAATCCTCCAACACATAGCGAATATGTCCAGCGACAGGGTAGTTGCTCAATATTGCGTGCTTGGACTGAATCAAATCATAGATACCAAGTGCCACAGCCAAACCACCGATCACAATCAGCCACCAACTTACCAATAATAAACCCGCTAATAGAATTAAAATCGCCGCGCCAAACGTGCTATAGCGAAGTAATAATCCGATAAAATATGGCGAGCTGGTTTTTGGTTCAGGGTTCAGATTGGTACGAGATTCAGGCATAACGAGGCTCAATAGTAATGATTGATATAAATAAGATGCTTACATTTGTCGCGTACATCATACACGCATGACGTCATTACGTCGGTATCAATGGGTAACAGCTTGCCAAAATCACTTTCATTAGGAGCGGCATTAGTTCGATTGCACAAATAAGTAATGACAGTATATGCAATAAAGTGATTAAAAATAGCCCATATGTTACTTTAAACAGCAAAACCATCGAGCAGGGTAGCCATAATATTTTAATAAAATATCTAGATGAAGACATGCTGACAACTATTGATCCATTTGATGCGGTGCAATTGGCATATGTGATTGAGGTTTGTATCAACCATAAAAACCAAGCGGCAGCAGGGCGCTACCTGTATGCCAACTCCAGAAATCAGCTAAAAAGCAATAACGACAGCGACCGACTGCGTAAGTATCTGCTAAAGTTTGGGCTGAGGTTTGATGGGTTAAAACGATAATATTAAAAAGGATAAGACATGAACAACACAGGATTTGTGGCAGGGACTTTGATTCTTACAGACAAAGGTTTAGTGCCAATTCAAGATATCAAAGTGGGCGACTTAGTTTTATCAAAGCCTGTACTCTCCAAGCCTGAAGATGGTAGCGGTGACATAGAGTATAAGCCAGTGCTCAAGACCTTTGTGCATAAAGACAAAGAGATGTGGATCGTGCGTTTAGAGAAAAATAATACTTCGCCTTATAGATTAAAACCAGATGATGAAAATTTTGATATTCACAACTATCTGCTTGTCGATGAAAAAATTCAAGCAGCTAGCCGCTTTAGTAGTTTTCTAGCGACGCTCAATCACCCTGTTTGGATCGTTGGTGCCATGGAAAACCCACAGGCGGACATTGAGTTCTATGACCAGCTTCACTTTAAACGTGTGGATGAACTACAGCAGTATGAAATTGCTGTGAATACCGATGGCGTAATGTATACCGTTGAGCGTGTGCAACCTACCTATCAAATCGCTCATAAAGATTTGGAGAGTAATCCAAACTATTTTTGGTATCAAAAGCATTATCATGAAGATTACTACGATGATTATGTGCAAGATGCCGAAGCGCATATGCTCGACTATAGCGAAGCAGCATATAAGAGTATAGGCTATGTTAAAGATCTTAGTTTTTACCAGCAAAATGGTTACTTGAATAAAGGGGTTTTAAACAAACAAGGTGGGCTACGAACACTAAATTATTTAAAAGACCATCAAGATAAGCCTATTCCTTATACGACAACCGTCTACAACTTTGAGGTGGCAGACAATCATACTTGTTTTATTGATCAAGCAGGACTATGGGTACATGATGCCAGTTCAAATAACTAATTGCATCAATAATAAAAACAGTAAAAGGAAAGCTAATGAATAACAAAGGATTTGTTGCAGGAACGCTCGTTCATACAGATAAAGGATTAGTACCTATTCAGGAGTTAAAAATCGGTGATAAAGTACTGTCTAAGTATGAAAGTGGTGAAGGAGAACTGGTCTATAAGCCTGTGATAAGAACCATCAAGTCTGCTACTAAACAAAAGATTATAACGCCTGTTGAGGGTATTTACTGTACTGATAATCATCCATTCTGGACGCATGTCAGTGATGAGGAAAAACCAAGATGGGTAGCTGCAAAGTTCATTACATCTAACGATATTGTTAATTATATTTTTCCAGAAAGAGGCCATCAAGGTGAAATACTTGACATATCTGGTAGATATCACGAAGAGGTGTATGATCCTTATCAAATTGGAGGAAAGTATGTCATAGCAACTAGCGATCCAAAGGTTGGGTTGTATATGCACAGCTGTCAAGATAAGCATGCAGATCCAGGTGAAATTGATATAGGGGTGATTGACTTTAGGAATGGTGAAGCTGTAGAGGTGTTTACTAATGATGACAATAGTCTTTTAGGTAGGGACTTACATTCGGAGGATGGTTCTGAACCTTATGCGAAGTTTCATAAGTTTTTAGACAAAGACAATCCTGAGAATCGTGTCGAGATAGAGTACTATAGTAAGTTAGTTGCAGCCTACAGAGTGCCAGATTGGGAGAATGACTCCAGAGCTACATCCAATGCCTTCACTGATTATGTCTATAACATTGAAGTCGCCGATACTCATACTTATTTTGTAGGAAAAAAAGGCATTTGGGTGTATGACGGTGAATTTTATAATAAATAATCTCAGTGAGTTGATAATATGAATAAAAACGTTCCAGGATTTGTCGCAGGTACATTGGTACATACGGATAAGGGTCTAGTGCCAATCCAAGATATCAAAGTGGGCGACTTAATTTTATCAAAGCCTGTACTCTTCAAGCCTGAAGATGGTAGCGGTGATATAGAGTATAAGCCTGTCATAAGTACGTTTACATCCCCGAAAAAGGAAAGAATCTTTAAAGTTGAATACTTTAACGAAACGGTAGCCAAGCAAGGTGAAAAAGGTAGCAACTATATCTTATGTACCAGCAACCACACATTTTGGGTAACTCGCCAGCCTGAAGATAAGGAAGGTGAATGGTTGTCGGCGGAGCGTTTACCAGCTGGATATCTAACGTCTGCTCATGGTGATACGATTGCACTTGATGATTACTCGTTTATCCCTGTACGCACCTTACCGAACTTCCCTGAAGGTACAGCGTATACTCAAAGTATTGAGGAACATGACTTATGGAAGACAAACGGTCTGGTTCAGTTTGTGAAATTTACGGATGATGGCTACCAGTTTGTCAGTTTTGCTAATACAGAAGAAGCGTTCAGAGAAGAAATCAAAACTGTCAATCTGCAAACTTCTGATGCCAAGTTGCTCATCAATGAAAAGGCACCCTTTATTATAGACCCTGATCTTTATAAAACATTGAATGTAAGATTACGTCAAGACATAGCGCCTAAGACACATAGTGCAGAAAGGTTTGTAAGAGAGATGCACTCACCTCTAATCTTTGAGGGAAAAATAATCAAAGAAAATAGAATTGGTGATGAAGGTTTATTCAAAAAAGCTTTAGCCAGTATCAAAAAGTATGGCGATTCAATGGGATTAACAGATGAAAGTATTCATAAGCAGATGCGACGCTATCACGATGTCTGCCCCAATCCTTATGAGGACCATGTCTACAATATAGAAGTGGTAGATCATCATACGTATTTTGTCGGGCATGATGCGGTGTGGGTACTGGACGCTAAAGAGCCAGCCAATTAACCAGCTCTTTAGTTTATATCAATAGAAAAATTATGACTGGCTAAAAGGCTTATATCTTAGTCATATTACTATTCTAAACCCCACTACCAATCCGCTCCGCCAACGCCTGCAGTTTCGGTACTATCATCGCTGCATACTCATCCGCTTCCCAGTTAGCGCTTGGTACACTGGCATTCAGCGAATACGCGTATTGTCCTGTTGCGACATCATATACCCCAACCGCGACTGCCAAAATATCAGTAGAAAACTCCCCATCAGAGACGGTATAGCCATACTTTTCATAATGCTCTGCCGCGCTGGCTAGGGCGGTTTGCGCATCGTTATATTCTTCAACAGGTAAATTCTCTTGTAGATTATTAATGATGACCGCCTGTCTCGCTTGCGTACTTGCCGCATAGAAGGCACGCCCGATAGCAGTACGTGCGACAGGTACAGCGGAGCCAACCTGTAAGTTGACCGATAGCCGAGCAGGACTACGGCAACAAGCGTGATAGCGCATTTCTCCTTCGACTTCGGTTGCCAAATTCACCGATACTTCATTCTCACTGGCGAACTGCCTTAATAATGGTTCAGCCGCTGCCACCATGTCATGACGACTCCATGCGGTCGCACTGAGACGTACCGCACTACTGCCCAGTTGATACTGTCCGTGCTCAGTGACACGTAAAAAACCAAGCGTGGTCAAAGTATGGATAAGACGGGTAATGGTTGCTTTCGGTAGTTCGGTCATCTGACATAGCTGCTGATGGGTGAGCCGCTCATGATGCTCAAAAGCTGCCAGTATGATTAGTCCTCTTCCCAATGCCGTCACAAACTGTCGGTCATTCTCTTCCTTGTTTTGACTCATTGTCGCATGCATGCGTTCGAGTAGCGGAGTAGCTGTTGATGTTGATAAGGGTTTCGTCATTTTATACTCATCTTTTTTTGATAGAGGTTTACAGGGCAGCGAAAGTTTGGTTAAATGGTTTTAAATTATGAAACTAAGTTTCGCACAGCGGAATAACGAAGTCAATGATTTGTTAGACCAAATGATGTATCAATCACTATTCGTCAGTCAGGATGACTGATACCAAGGAGATCCACATGGCAACATCTACTAGCCCACGTTTTGATTGGGAAGATCCTTTCTTATTACGTGACCAGCTCACTGAAGAAGAGCGCATGGTCACCGACAGCGCCCGTCAGTTTTTTCAAAAAGAGCTGATGCCTGGCATTATCGAGGCCAATCGCAATGAAAATTTCGATCGTAATATCATGCGTCAAATGGGTGAGATGGGCCTGCTGGGTGTCACAATTGAAGGCTATGGCTGTGCTGGTTTATCGAGTGTTGCCTATGGTCTGATCGCCAAAGAAGTGGAAGCCGTTGATTCGGGCTACCGTTCAGCGATGAGCGTACAGTCAAGCTTGGTTATGCATCCTATTTGGGCGTATGGCACAGAAGAGCAAAGAGAGCGTTATTTGCCTAAGCTTGCTTCGGGTGAGTATGTTGGCTGCTTCGGTCTGACTGAGCCAGATTCAGGATCTGATCCTTCGTCGATGTCGACTCGTGCACGCGCTGTGGATGGCGGTTATGAGCTAACTGGTAATAAAATGTGGATCACCAACAGTCCTATCGCTGACGTGTTTGTCGTGTGGGCAAAAGACGATGCCGGTGAGATTCGAGGTTTTGTTTTAGACAAAGGTATGAAAGGATTATCTGCGCCGAAAATCGAAGGCAAGTTCTCATTACGTGCGTCAGTCACGGGTGAGATTGTCATGGACAAAGTATTCGTCCCTGAAGCCAATGCTTTCCCAGATATCCGTGGTCTAAAAGGGCCATTTGGCTGCTTGAACAAAGCCCGCTATGGTATCGCTTGGGGTTCGATGGGTGCGGCAGAATTCTGTTGGAAAGCCGCTCGTCAGTACACGCTCGATCGTAAGCAGTTTGGTCGTCCGCTAGCCGCAACGCAGCTGGTACAGTTGAAGCTGGCCAATATGCAGACAGAAATCACCTTAGGTCTACAAGCAGCGCTACGTGTCGGTCGTTTGATGGATGAAGACAACGCAGCGCCTGAAATGATTTCACTTATTAAGCGTAATAACTGCGGCAAGGCGCTTGATATCGCTCGCATCGCTCGTGACATGCATGGCGGTAACGGTATCTCTGATGAGTTCCATATCATCCGTCACGTGATGAACTTGGAAGCCGTCAATACTTACGAGGGTACACATGATATTCATGCGCTTATCCTAGGCCGTGCACAGACAGGCATTCAAGCGTTCTTTTAAGAATTTTTAGCTAATAATTTTTGGTACAACTGTATTTTATGACGTACGTTACTGCTTGGCTTTTTATCAAAAGAGCATTAACAGTAGCGTACGTTTTTCAGTTGTTATTCATGATTCAACGGTTAAATAGCTAAATCATGAATAACAATTTTATGATTAAAAGTCGCAAAATACGCGACAGAGTAAGGGAAGCTCATGACAGATATGATTGATATGGCTAATATGCCAAAGGGCGCATTGCATGGTATTAAAGTGCTTGATTTATCGAGAGTGTTGGCAGGGCCTTCTTGTACCCAAGTGCTTGCTGATCTTGGTGCCGAAGTCATCAAGGTTGAGCGTCCACATATCGGTGATGAGACACGTCATTGGGCACCGCCAGTATTCAGTGACGATACCTCCGCTTATTACGCTACGATTAACCGCAATAAAAAGTCGCTCACGGTAGATATCACTACGCCGACAGGGCAAACCATCATTAAACAGCTAATCGCTGAGAGTGATATTTTGGTTGAGAACTTCAAAGTCGGTGGTCTAAAAAAATACGGCTTGGATTATGACAGCTTAAAACAAGACAATCCGCGGCTGATTTATGCGTCATTGACAGGCTTTGGGCAGACAGGTCCAGATGCCGAACGCCCCGGCTATGATTATATTATCCAAGGATTGTCAGGGCTGATGAGTATCACGGGTCCAAGCGATGGCGAGCCGCACAAAGTTGGCGTGGCAGTCGTCGATTTGTTTGCAGGTTTACAGTTGACGATTGGTATTCAGGCGGCACTATTGGCGCGTCAAAATACGGGTGTTGGTCAACATGTCGATGTGGCATTGCTCGATAGCGCGCTCGCCATGCTGGCCAATGTCGGTATGAATCATTTGGCTTCAGACAAGATTCCACCAAGACTGGGCAATCAGCATCCTAATATTGTGCCGTATCAAGTGTTTGCTGGCGAGGGCGAACAGCACTTTATTTTAGCTTGCGGTAATGACAGTCAGTTTGCCAAACTTTGCACCGTGCTCGCAGTCGATTGGCATACCGATGAGCGCTTTGCGACCAATCCACAACGCGTTGCCAACCGCGAACTGCTGTGTAGTGACCTGACTAAGCAATTTGCCAAGCAGCCACGTACTTATTGGCTAGAGGTTTTAGATCAAGCAAGTATTCCATGCGGCGCGATTCATAACGTAGCTGAAGCCCTGGCCATGCCGCAAACGCAAGCAAGGAATATGATTGTTAATTTCACCGAGCAAGGCAGTCCAGTACGCGCACTTGGTAACCCTATCAAGTTATCCGCATCACCAGTCAGCTATCGCACGCCGCCACCGCAGTTGAGCGAGCATACTGATAGCACACTTGCTAAACTGGGCTATGACAGCGAGATGATCGCAAAGCTAAAAGCCGATGGAATTATTTAGTAGCGTTTTTTAGATTATATTTTTTAGACCTGCACCGATATTCAATCCTAACGCTACCTTTCAGCGTTAGGATTGAAGCCTAAATGCTGCTCGATTTGCTCGGCCAATTCAATCAATACCGCACTGACCTCAGCTCGCTTGGACTCATACTCTGCCTGTAAAAAGCTGACCGCCATACCTGCTACGGCATTACCTGACGCATTACGAATATAAGTCCCTAAGCAGTACATCCCATCGCGCAATTGTCCATCATCGAGAGACACTCGGCTTTCTTGTATCACTGCAAGCTCAGTTGCCAAATCGGTAAAATTCTTGACCCCATGCTGGGTCATAGGCGTTGGAAACGTATCTTTATACAATGATTTGATGCTGTCCGTCGACAACGTCGATAGCATGGCTTTGCCTGTCGCAGAAAATACGGCAGGTACACGAACGCCTGCACGAAAAGTAAAGCCAAGCGGTGCAGGCGACTCATGACAAGCCAAAAATACCACTTCGCCCAAATCAAGCTTTGACAAGGTAACCGTGTGCTGAAGAAGTACCGGATACTGCACAATCAAATCTTTAAACAACTGCACCACGCCTTGCTGCTGCTCGTACTTGCCTGCCCAGTACATCAAATATGAACCCAAATAAAAACGGCTTTCAGGGTCTTTGTAAATGACATGTTTGGTCAATAGACTCTGCAAAATATTGTGAGTGGAGCTACGCGGTAGCCCAAGCTCTTTTGCGATATGAGCCGCTGTCAGAGGCTGTGAGCTATCGGTAATCAAGTCCAAAATCTGAAACGTTTTGTCTAGCGCAGGCACGGCAGTCGAGCTCATAAATAACCTATAAAGTGAAATAAAAGAAAGAAGTACAAGATAATTTTTAAAATAATGAGATTAAGGGTTGCAAATCGCGTCATATCGTTCTTATAATGACGTCTCGTATATAGAATACGTGTTCAGTATATTGAACAAATAATGAATTATCAATAATTATTTACGACTTACCATTGTATCCATTCTTATAAATACACCCTATATGACAAGGAGCGTCAACATGTCACACGCGCTGCAGTTATCAAATCCAGATTTACTCAAACAATCTTGCTTCATTAAAGACGGCTGGCATGCTGCTAGTGATGAAGCTGTGCTTGATGTCAACAATCCTTTTAATAGTGAGCTCATTGGTACTGTACCAAGTCTCACCACAGAAGATGTTAACGAAGCCGTTGCTTACGCTCATGATGTCCAAGCAGACTGGGCAGCAAAAACAGCCAAAGAGCGTGCAGAGTTATTGCAAAAGTGGGCTGATCTAATCGATGCCAATAAAGAAGATTTGGCTATTATCATGACCGCTGAGCAAGGCAAGCCGCTGACTGAATCACGTGGTGAAGTGGGTTATGCCAACAGCTTTATCCGTTGGTTTGCCGAAGAAGGCAAACGCGTCTATGGTGATGTGATTCCTGCTAATAGCACACAGCTACGTCATGTCGTTCTCAAGCAGCCGGTTGGTGTTTGTGCTGCTATCACACCTTGGAACTTCCCAGCTGCGATGATTACGCGCAAAGTTGCTCCTGCACTAGCAGCAGGCTGTACGATTATCGTCAAACCTGCCACCGAGACACCTTACTCTGCATTGGCACTAGGTGTGTTGGCAGAGCAAGCGGGCATTCCAGCTGGCGTCATTCAGATCGTAACCGGTAAGTCTTCTCTCATCGGCGACATCCTAACGGGTGATGCACGCATCCATAAACTATCATTTACAGGCTCTACAGAAGTAGGCCGTACGCTGATGGCACAATGCGCGCCAACTATTAAGAAGCTATCGTTAGAGTTGGGTGGCAATGCGCCGTTTATCGTCTTTGATGATGCCGATCTAGAGAAAGCCGCTGCTGGTTTAATCGCTTCTAAATATCGTAATGCTGGTCAGACCTGTGTCTGCGCCAACCGAGTATACGTGCAAGACAGCATTAAAGATAAATTCTTAGATGTATTTGTCAAAAAAGTCGCTGAATTAAAAGTAGGTAACGGCCTAGAAGAGGGCGTCGATATTGGTCCTCTTATCAACAAAAAAGCGTTAGATAAAGTCCAAGCCTTGCTAAAAGACGCGCTAGATAAAGGCGCAAAGCTGGTCACTGGCGGTAGTATCAATGATGCTTCAGAACTGACTTATAACCCAACGGTTATCACAGATATTAGCAGTGAGATGGACATCGCTTCTGAAGAAATCTTCGGACCGATTGCGACCATCTTTACCTTCAAAGATGAAGCAGAAGTTATCCGTGCTGCTAACGATACTATCTATGGCTTGGCCGCTTACTTCTATAGTAGTGACTATGCACGTTCATGGCGCGTTACCGAAGGTCTTGAGTACGGCATCATCGGCCACAACACGGGTCTCATCTCTACAGAAGTTGCACCATTTGGCGGTGTGAAGCAGTCTGGCTTTGGTCGCGAAGGCTCAAAATACGGCATCGAAGACTACATCACGACCAAATACTGGTGCTCTGATATCACTTGATAGCCACAACGTAATTAGTTGGCTACCTAGTCAGAAAAGCAAAAACTAGCAAAATTTTTTAGATGTCTGTGGTGTTTTGAGTCAAACAAGCACCATTTAATATCTAATGAGTACAAAGACAGACATCAAATAAACCGCCATTCACTAGATGGCACTTATGTTACGAACAAAGAAAAGGACATTCCCATGACGACTACCAATCAATCATTACTTGAGCGCCGCAAAGCTGTTTTACCAACAGGACTTGGGGTTGCCTTTCCTATCTTTGCAGAAAGAGCAAAGAACTCAGAAATCTGGGACATCGAAGGCAAGCGCTATATCGACTTTGTCGGTGGCATCTCAGTATTGAACACGGGTCATAGCCATCCAAAAATTACCCAACGTGTGCATGAGCAGCTAGACAAATTTACGCACACTGCGGCGCAAATGATTAACTACGAATGCTATGTGGATCTGGCTGAAAAGCTATGCGAAAAAGCGCCTATCAGCGGCGATACTAAAGCGTTCTTTTTGACCACTGGCGCAGAAGCCGTTGAAAACTGCATCAAGATTGCTCGTGCTAAAACCCGTCGTCCAGGCGTAATTTCTTTTGTTGGTGGCTGGCATGGTCGTACCATGATGTGTATGAGCCTGACAGGCAAAGTACTACCATATAAAAAGAACTTTGGCCCGATGCCAGGACCTGTATTCCATGCGTTGTTCCCTGCAGAAGAGTTGAACGTTACAGAAGCGCAAGCGCTACACAGCCTTGATATGATCTTCCAAGCAGACATCGATCCTAGTGAAGTGGCAGCAATGATCGTTGAGCCAGTCCAAGGCGAGGGTGGTTTCCATCAAGTAACGCCTTCATTTGCTAAAGCGTTGCGTGAGATTTGTGATGAGCATGGCATCGTGCTTATTTTTGACGAAGTACAGTGTGGTTTTGCGAGAACCGGTACGTTGTTCGCCACTGAACAGCTAGGCGTTGAGCCTGATCTAATGACTGCTGCGAAGAGTTTGGCGGGTGGTTATCCTATCTCTGCGGTCATTGGCCGTGCTGACATTATGGATGCGCCGCAAGTCGGTGGCTTGGGCGGTACTTACTCTGGTAACCCACTTGCTTGTGTGGCGGCGCTTGCAGTCATGGAAGTGATCGAGGAAGAGAATTTACTTGAGCGTAGTGTGGTGATTGGTGATACCATCGCCGCGTTCTTAAAAGGCTTGAACCTAAGCAGTATCGGTCATATCCGTTATAAAGGCGCGATGCTAGCGTTTGAATTGATTGATAGCGAAGGCAAACCTGATGCCGCCGCCGCCGCCAATCTAAAAGCAAAATCATTTGAGCAAGGCTTGTTATTAGCGTCTTGTGGTATGTATGGCAATGCCATTCGTGTGATGGTGCCATTGACGGTTGAAGATGAAGTGCTACAAGAAGGCCTTGATATTATCAAAGGTATTCTAACGGCATAAGCAATACTGAGTGTTATTTACTTTAGCGATGGATCGCTTTTAACCAAGTACAGCTAGTTTAAGTACCGATATTGGTTAAAAGATTGTATTAAAGATAACGGCAAGGTTGCCCTTATAACACTCGCTTTGAGTGAGTTTTTTAACGGCGCCTTGCAAGTCAAGACGCCGTTTTTGTTTTTGCTGTTTGAATACTATACCGACGGCAAATACAAGTTTTTCGGCGACGCGACAGACACAACAAACATGATGGGTATGATCCCATGAAACAAAAATAGTGTAACTGTAACAGGTTCACACGGATGAAACACAGACAAGGAGTAGGTTATGTCTGAATTAAAAAAGTCGCTAGGGGTGTTCGATATCATTGCACTGGCATTCGGTGCAATGGTCGGTTGGGGCTGGGTTGTACTGGCAGGTAGTTGGATCATCTCGGCAGGTATATGGGGCGCAATTAGCGCCTTTTTGATAGGCGGTCTGGTAGTTGTATTGATTGGTGTGACGTATGCTGAACTTGCGGCCTCCATGCCAATTACTGGCGGTGAGCATACCTATACCCACCGAGCACTAGGGGTCAATGTCTCCTTTATTTGCTCATGGAGTATTTTGTTTGGTTATTTTTCCGTCGTTGCTTTTGAAGCAGTAGCACTGCCCACCGTCGTCGAATACATTATTCCTAATTATAGCCAAGGGTATCTTTGGAATGTTGCTGGCTGGGATGTTTACGCCACTTGGGTAGGCGTCGGGATGCTTGGCTCAGTGATTGTTACTTGGCTGAACATACGCGGTATGGAAGTCAGCGCGTGGTTTCAAAAAACAGCAGTCGTCGGTATCTTTCTAGTTGGTATATTACTGTTCGTAGGGGCGTTACTGTTCAGTCCTGAAACTTCTAATACCGTACAAGCGCCTAACTTTATTGGCGGTATGGGTGGCATCATGACGGTGATGGTAATGGTACCGTTCTTGTTCGTTGGCTTCGATGTCATTCCCCAAGCGGCAGAAGAAATCAATCTATCTCGTCCGAACATCGGTAAGTTTTTGATCGTCTCTATTATTATCGCTGTACTGTGGTATGTAGCAGTCGCCTGGAGTGTGGGCAAGACTTTACCGCTATTACAAGCACAAGACTCAACATTGGCTACTGCTGATGCGATGACCAATGCTTGGAATGGTAAATGGGCTGGTACCTTGCTAGTTATTGGCGGTGTGCTGGGTATTTTATCGAGCTGGAATGCGTTTCTTATCGGTGGTAGTCGTCTGCTATATGCTATGGGCAAAACGCACATGTTGCCACAGTTTCTGTGCAAGCTGCATCCGAAATACAATACACCTGTCAATGCCATCTTGTTGATCGGTGGCCTTGCGACACTTGCGCCACTATTTGGTCGCAAAATGCTGGTATGGATTGTAGATGCTGGTGGGTTCGGTATCGTTATTGCTTATACTTGTGTGGCTCTTTCATTCTTAGTGCTGCGTTACCGTGAGCCTGATATGGTACGTCCGTTTAGAGTACCAGCAGGTAAATTGGTTGGTATTATCACTATTATCCTCAGTCTTGGTATGTTGGCACTATATCTACCAGGTATGCCATCAGCACTTGTCGCTATTGAGTGGTGGATTTTCCTTGGCTGGATCGTACTTGGTGGGGTATTGTACGGTTATGCTACGATGAAGAATCCTGGTAAGAGTAAAGACATTATGGATCATGAGCTGCGCGAGCTAAAAACGGCTAACCAGCAATGGTTAAAAGAAAACCCATATAAAAAGTAGAATTACTTTAATTAGCTTTCATAAAAAAGCCTAACGTCAAACGTTAGGCTTTTTTATTTAACTAAGGTTTTAATCTATTAAGACTTATCACGAATCAGTTTATAGTTTAAGAACTCGGTAATGCCAAGAGTGCCAAGCTCACGGCCAAAGCCTGAACGTTTAACACCGCCAAATGGGGTATTGGCTTCGGTACCAGACGGCGCGTTGATAGTGACCATGCCCACTTCTAATTTATCAGCAATTTCAGCAGCTAGGGCAGCATCTTGCGTTTGGATAGAGGCACCAAGACCGAAAGGCACATCGTTGGCAATCTTGATAGCATGGTCGATATCATTTGCTTTATAGACGACTGCTACAGGGCCAAACAGCTCTTCACGATATACATCCATGGATTCAGTTACATCTGTCAGTACCGCAGGCTTAAACCAAGCACCAGGCTTGTCTTTGTCCATGCCGCCTTCTACTAATACTGTCGCACCTGCTTGGATAGCACTGTCTAACTGTGCTTGCAAGTTGACCGCAGCGGCTTTTGATGACATTGGGCCAATAAACGTATCTTCTTTAAGCGGGTCGGCCAAAGTCATGTTGCTGACCGCATTGGTAAAGCCTTCGACGAATTTGTCATAGACTGATTCAATGACGATCAAACGCTTGGCTGCGTTACAGGCTTGTCCAGTATTACCAAAACGACCAGAGATAGCGCCTTGTATCGCTTGTTCGATATCGGCATCGGCTGCGACGATAAAGGCATCTGAACCACCCAATTCTAAAACGACTTTTTTGAGTGCGCCGCCAGCTTCTTTTGCCACGGCTTGTCCAGCGCGTTCAGAACCTGTTAGCGAGACACCTTGTACGCGTGTGTCATTGATAATGGTCGCTGATTGATCATTGGTTGCAAAGATATTGTTATAAACGCCTTCAGGTACGCCTGCGTCTTTGAAGATATCGACGATGACTTCTGCGGTGTTTGGACACTGCGGTGCGTGTTTTAGAATAATTGTATTACCCGCCATAAAGTTTGGCGCGACAAAACGGGCTACTTGGTAATGTGGATAGTTCCACGGCATGATACCTAATAGCGCGCCTACAGGGTGTTTTTCTACCGATGCTGATCCTGAATCAACTTCAATGGTACTGGTTGCCAGTAGCTGCTCAGCGTTGTCTGCATAGTAGCGGTAGATATCAGCCACCAGACCAATTTCGCCTTTTGCTTGGGCAACAGGTTTGCCCATCTCATTTGCAACGATACGTGATAGCTCGTCTTGACGCTCAAGATAGATATCAGCGATTTTATGCAGTAGTGCACTGCGCTCGTTTAATGGCACTTTACGCCAGTCTTGATAAGCAGTGTCTGCTTGTTCAATGACTTGTTGGATGTCTTGTTCAGTGGCGGTAGGGTAAGTGGCTTCTACTTCACCAGTGGCTGGGTTATTAACTTGATAATCGCTCATACTTTTCCCTTATTTTTAGCGTGTTTTTGGGTTTATGCTTATACTTTCAGTTGCTAATAAGTGCGATTTATTATGGTTCATTCTATACCAAGCGGCGTGTTTTAGAGTGACGCTTTGGTTACAGGTTGTTGCTGGGTAATACAATGAATATTACCGCCGCCATAGACAATCTCTTTTGTGCGTACTCCCACTACCTGATGCTGAGGAAAGACTTTTTCAAGCTGCTCGATGGCGAGTGCATCATTTATATCATCATATTGCGGTACGATGACCGCGTCATTACAAATCAAAAAATTGGCATAGGAGGCGATACAAACATCACCCGTTAGGCGAGGTTTGGCATCATGAGATTGATGAGTGTTTACAGTGGTTGATTGTCTTCAGTTTTTTCAGTCGTATCTATTGTATCCGCTGTCTTAGGTTTTTCTTTAGTGAGCTTTATTTTTGGATTTTTAGCAACAGGTTCGATATTTTTTACAGCGACATTTAGGGCGGGTTTAGATGCTTTTTTTAGACTGCGTTTGATGCGTCGAACTGCGATAGCATCTGCTTCGGCTTGTTCTTCGGCAAGCGCTGCATCATGTAAGCTTTGATATACTTCAAGCGTCTTTTCAATCATCTCACGCATGGTGAATTTATTGGTCATTTCAGGGCGCGTTACACTCTCTAGCTGGTTTCTAACCGCTTTACAAAGCGCATTGGCATTGTACTTTTTTACCAATCCTTGCGGGTAGAGCGGTTGTAAAATCTCGCTAAAGGCGGCTTGATCCCAACCAATGACTGGCGTACCTAGATGTATGGCTTGTAGGGCATTGATACCGATTGACTCGGGTTCATTGGCAAGTGCCATGACAATATTGGCCGCCGATAGCCATTCTCGCATATCGTTACGTTTGCTGCCCACATAGGTAATGCGCTCCGCCAGTCCCAAGCTGTTGGTACGTTGGCGAAAGTCTTCATGAGCGACATCGCCGTCTTTATAGTCTTCATCCATAATAATGACGTGAATATTTGGGAATTGCTCTTGCAGGTTACCCAAGATATCGATGAGCCACTCTTGCCCGTACTCATTACCGATGACAGTTGGGAATACGAGCCATTTTTTGTGCTCAAGCTCAGGGTATTCAGCAAAGGTATGACGTAACCAATAAACCGACGGATTATGACGATAAGGGTAGCGCCGAGTATCGATACCACGATAGATACGCGTGATGACTTTGGGATCTACGTCTTCGATGCGCAGTCCTTTTTTTAAGTATTGAGTGACACTATCAGATACGGTGATTATCGTATCAACATTGAGTAGGGCTTGAGAATATTTATTGATTGGATAAAAACCATACATGGTCGAGACCAGTTTGGGAAAACGTCTAACGCGAGCACGGCGCAGTGCCAAATGCAATATCCATGCAGGGGTACGTGAATGTACATGAATGACATCAGGTTCGTACTTTTCTATCAAATGCCGCAGTGCAGAGACTTGCAATAGCGATAGCCAGGACTTTTTATTCACGTGCAGCTGATGGTATATATTGCCATCACGTTTGAGACGTCTAACCAAGTCATTGTCTTCATCGGCACTCGAAACAATGATAGAGGTATGCTCATTTTTGACCAATGCTCGCCCAAGATGAAAAATGCCGCGCTCGGATTCATCATGCTTTAGAGACGACAGTAAGCGCATAACTTTCATAATAGCGTTGGTCACCGGTTAGTAATATCAATTTGCTATTGTCAGTTAAAAGCGATTAAAACTCAACCATCAAGATAAAAAGATGAGGTCAGATAGGGGGTTTTTAGACTATATAAGCGTAAGACGTGGATTAATAAACACCAAAAGCCGTTAGCGTCGTTTTTGTAAATGCTCAGCATTGGGCAGTACTTGTTTTTCACTCAAGTATTTCCAGTAGCGCTGCGGGAGATATTGCTTATGCAGCTTAGGATTTTTGCGCTCTTTGATATTAACGTTGGTAAAGTAACCTTGCCAGAACTTTTGATAGCGTTGCTCATCAGGACTATGGATGCTGGCAGGATTGCGTAGTACCGCATCATCGAGATCAGTAATGGTTTGCAGCTTTGCTGGACGTGATGGCGTGCTATTACTTTTATCATAATAGATTCCGTAGCCCCGCGTTAGATCATAGATTGCCCAATGTTGATCCTGATAACGCTGCCGAAAATGCTCTCCGATCAGTGGCAGTACATTAAAATCAGGCTCTACACGTGCAAAATAAATATCATCAATCGTATGTTCAAAACGTACAAAAGCCTCCATGCGATGTTTCTCACGGCCAACCGATTTGACTGTCTGCACCAGCTCAAGCACGTCCAAATTACCCAAATCCTGCATGATCTGACGGCTAGGGTAGTCAATGGCGTATTTGACCACGCGGAACAATGTCGTACCGATATCGTCTTTCTCTGATAAAAATCCCCATAAGATATTTCGCATGCCTGAGCGATCCAATAAGGTATTTAATTTGACCAACACGCGCTCGGCTTTATCCTCATCAGTTGCCACGCTAGTCGCCTGAGCGATGAGTGAGGGCACATAGCAATCTTGCGCGGTTAGTTTCAGTGACATATCGTTTTGTAGCCGATTGGCATAGACATAAAACACCGCACTCAGCCAACCTTCAAAGCTAGGCTCATACAGTACAATGCTAGGCGTCAATTGACCGACAGCGTAAGAGTCATTTTGCATAAGGGCTGACATGTTTTATCCTACATTTCTATCATAAATACAGTAGCGAGATAGCAGGTTTTTTAACACGTGCTATCTAGAGCCATTCTAAAATAAAGCCAACTGCCCAGTACGTTGATCGTTAAACTTGGTCTGCGTTTGAGCCAATACATACTGACGGAAATTATCGCGCGTTAAATGAGCAAGGTGTTCGTTTTTGCCAGTGGTCGCGATGAAGTATTTAGCACGGTTGACCGCAGCGCCCATCTTTTTTAGATGGTATAGCGTCAGTTGATTGAACTTACGTGCTTTGACGATTTTCTTGGCAGTCTTTGTACCGATACCTGGGATACGCACAATCATCTCATATGTCGCTGTCTGAATATTGACTGGGAAATGCTCGCGATGGCGTATTGCCCAAGAAAGCTTAGGGTCGCAGTCTAAATCTAAAAACGGTGACTCCGGCTCCACAATCTCATGCGCGCCAAAACCATAAAAACGCATTAACCAATCTGCTTGATACAGACGATTCTCTCGTACCATCGGCACAGGCGTTCCAATCGCAGGCAAGCGATTATCAGAGAGCATAGGTACATAACCTGAGTAATAGACCCGCTTGAGATCGTACGTTTTGTAGAAGTGACTCGACAGCTGAATCACCTGCAAGTCAGTCTCGTTACTCGCACCAACGATCATTTGGCTGGTCTGACCGGCGGGCGTGAACTTAGGCGCTTTTTTGTGGGTTTTGCGACTCTCACGGATAGTGATGATTTCTTCTTTTACCGTTTCCATCGGTACTTTTAATTGGTCATGTGATTTCTCTGGCGCAAGCAAAGCCAATCCTGATTTGGTCGGAATCTCGATATTGACGCTCAAACGATCCGCATATAATCCTGCTTCTAGCAGTAGCTCTTTTGACGCACCTGGTATGGTCTTTAGATGGATGTAACCATTAAAGCGCTCACGCGTACGCAAGAGTTTGGCGACTTCGACCAGTCGTTCCATCGTATAGTCACCACTTTTAAAGATACCAGAGCTGAGGAATAGCCCTTCAATGTAGTTACGGCGGTAAAACTGCATGGTTAAATCGACGACTTCTTCGACACTGAACGCAGCACGCGGCGTGTCATTGCTCTTGCGCGAGGTGCAATAAGCACAGTCGTAAATGCAGTGATTGGTCAAAAGAATCTTTAGCAGACTGACACATCGACCATCTTCGGTATAACTGTGACAGATACCCGTTGCTGATGCATCGCCTAGTCCGCCGCCTTGGTTTTTACGAGTACCAGCGGAGGATGAGCAAGAGACATCATACTTGGCAGCATCGGCCAAGATATTGAGTTTTCCCTGTAATCTTTCATAATTGATGTTTGCCATAAGTCGCGTTTTACCAATTAATTATTGAGAGACTATTTTACCAAAATTATCGCTAAGTCATTGTATTAATAGGTGAAGTTGTAATGATATGCGACAACGGTTGTCGTCAAAAAAATCTGAATTTTTGGCTATGATTTGAATTTATATAAAGATTTTTTCAGCTAAGAATCCAACCACCAATCCGCTAACAATACCTGCAATACCGAGTAGTAGGAGAGGAATGGCTAGTATCGTGAATACCTGTGCTTGGCTTTTTTCCAAAAAAAGGTCTTGCTGACTAGATAGCTAGTCCACAAGACCTTTTACATATGCCGATAACCGTTAAATAATAGTATGCGACAGTTTAATGTTTATTGAACCTTGGCACGTATGACGACAGTCTTGGCCGCATTGGCGTCAAAGTTCACCAAGTTCCATTTTAGACCAGAGTAGTTTTCTTGGACAACCACCGTATTGCCAACCTGCTGAATGGTTTGATAGCTGTCTTCGCCAGTGGTGGCAAGCGTCGGCAGAGGACTATTCAACGAGACTAACTGGACGCCACTTGGTAATGAAATCATGGCGTTGATGTCATTGACCGGCTGTGCCGTGGTATTGGTGTATGTGGTGTGATACTCAATCACATCACCAGGGGCAATATGATTGGCAGGAACGGCAACTTCACGTCCATCAGCATTTTTTAGAATTTTCATGACTTTGGTGTTGGCATTGACTACGCCAGGCGTGCTAAAAGTCGGGGTCAGTTGCAACGTATCCAAAGTTGTCGTCGTGGTCGTTACTTGATTGGTCACTGGCTGCTGCATAATCACTGGCGGGGTGACGTTGGTTGTGACAGGTAGCACTTGCGTCACGCTGCTGGCAGGCGTGGTAATCACATCTACTTTAGTGACTTTATTGGTAATAGAGTTAGTCACTGGTACGCTAGTAACGGTCGTCGTACCTTGGACAACAGGAGACTGACGCACGACATAGCGTGGCACAGTGGTCACCTGAGTTACCGCGTACGGCATGCCGTCTTGCATGGTGATACCGTTTGGTGTCGCCGTAATAGTAGCAGTTTTGCCATCAGAGTATTGCTCGACCACCGTGGTGCTACCGCTCGCAGAGGAGCTAATGGCAATCTCAGGGGCAGCATTGGCCGATGATGTGGCCAACACGATACCTGCTAGAGCTGCAGACATAGCTGCATTTTTTGTCATAGTCGTTTTAGTATTTAATGCTTGGAAAACATCGTTCGTAATCATAAAAGACTCCTCAAAAATAATAGTAAGTAATACAACAATAGATAATGCTTAGATAAACAAAACCCCCGTTAAATGACACCGAAAAATATGCCAAATAACGAGGGTAGTAGTGCTGATATTAGCCTATGCGTGCGATCAGACCATCATTATTTTTAGTAAAAGCGCAGCAGTGCTAACTTATATAAAATCTATTCAATCCTAACTATTTCTTACTGAATAGACTGAATACTAAAGCTGTTGTGCGCTCAAATTCAAATAATTATGCGCCAAAACAAATCATGGATAAAAGCAGCATTGTGTAACCGAAATAGTATAAATGCTATCTATATGTAGTACAGCTTTCATCTATGAAGTTGAATAGCAAAGTAATCAGGCGCAATCATTGTCATAGAAGCTATTATCTAAAAGTCATTTCTCGAACTGTCTAACTTTGAGAACATCAAAATTCTAGATTAGAACGCAGTGTAGCTATTAGTCGTAGATAACTTTCATGACTTCATATTCAACCACGCCTTTTGGCGTTTCGATGCGCACTTCGTCGCCTTCGAACTTACCAATCAAACCACGAGCGATTGGTGAGTTGACTGAGATTTTGCCAGCTTTAAAATCGGCTTCATCATCACCAACGATTTTGTATTGTTTTTCTTCTTCGGTGTCCATGTTTTCGATCACGACGCTAACGCCAAATACAATACGGCCTTCTTTTGGCAGTGTCGAAGGATCGATGACTTGAGCGCCACCAAGTTTGGCTTCGATGTCACGAATACGTGCTTCACAAAAACCTTGCTGCTCACGGGCAGCATGGTATTCGGCATTTTCTTTCAAATCGCCGTGTTCGCGTGCTTCAGCAATCGATGCTGTGATGCGTGGACGGTCGACACTTTTTAGCTGTTTTAATTCGGCTTCTAAAGCCGCGTGTCCTTGCGGAGTCATTGGGTAACGTTGCATGTTTTTTCCTTAAACCAATAACACCACACCACCTCATAATGAGATGGTGTCAGTGTTGTTGCAATGGATATAAAATATAAAAGAGTGATAATTAAGACGATGTAATGAATAAGTTGGCTATCATTTATGAGTGTATCTCACCTCAATTCAAGCATAGGCGCACTTAAGCTTACGTAATAAAAAGCATAGTCGCAATTTAGCCACTATGCTTTTTAGGTCTATCACGGTAAAGGTATCGTTCCTCAAGCATGGTTGGCTATATTTAAAGCAAACAACGATACTTGAGTGAGCTTTTAGGCAAGCCTAACGGTTATGCTTAATCTACTGAAATTATTCAGCCACGTCAATAGACTTTGCTTGCTCATGCAAATCTTGTAACTTATAGACATCAAACGGTAAGTCAATCGCGTAAGATTTGCAGACGGCATCAGCGGCACCTAACGTGGTGACGTAGAATACTTTGCCTTGTAGTGCACTACGGCGAATAGAGAACGAATCCTCTTGAGCTTGCTTACCTTCAGTAGTATTGATGATAAGGTCGATTTTGCCGTTTTTCAAGGCATCAACGATATGCGGGCGACCTTCAGTGACCTTGTTAATTTGTTGACTTTCGATACCAGCGTCGCTCAGTACTTTTTGCGTGCCAGTGGTCGAGACAATCTTAAAGCCAAAGTCTGCAAGCTGACGAGCAATCGGAGCGATTTGCGCTTTGTCACTATCACGAACTGAGATAAAGACGGTTTTTGTCTCGCCTTCAGTTGGCAAGCCTGGCAGACGCTCATTACTACCGATAATGGCTTTGTAGAATGCTTCGCCAAAGGTTTTGCCCACGCCCATAACTTCGCCCGTTGATTTCATCTCAGGACTCAAGATTGGGTCAACACCTGGGAACTTGGCGAATGGGAATACCGCTTCTTTGACCGCATAGAATGCTGGGACAATTTCAGTGGTAAAACCTTGGTCTTTAAGCGAAGTACCAGCCATACAGCGAGCAGCAACCTGTGCTAACGAAGTACCGATACACTTAGAGACGAACGGTACTGTACGTGCAGCACGTGGGTTCACTTCTAAGATATATACGGTTTCGCCTTTTACAGCGAACTGTACGTTCATTAGACCGATAACGCCTAGCTCTTTTGCCATAGCGACCGTCTGCGCGCGCATCACGTCACATAGCTCTTTAGACAGTGAGTATGGTGGCAGTGAGCATGCTGAGTCACCTGAGTGAACGCCAGCCTGTTCGATGTGTTGCATGATACCGCCGATGACGACATCAGTACCATCACATACACAGTCTACGTCAACTTCGATAGCATCATCTAAGAAGCGATCTAGTAGGACAGGCGCTTCGTTCGATGCTTGTACCGCAGTACGTAGGTAATGTCTTAGCTCGTCTTCGTTATAGACGATTTCCATCGCGCGGCCACCTAATACATAAGATGGACGTACAACCAATGGATAGCCTACGTCTTTTGCTTTAACCAAACCGTCTTCTAAGCTGGTTGCTAGAGCGTTTGATGGCTGTACTAAGTTTAGCTGCTGAATCATATGCTGGAAGCGCTCACGGTCTTCGGCACGGTCGATTGCATCTGGGCTAGTACCGATGATTTTGACGCCTGCTGACTCTAGTGCACGAGCAAGTTTCAATGGCGTTTGACCACCGAACTGTACAATCACGCCATCAGGATTTTCGATACGAACAATCTCTAGCACGTCTTCTAACGTGATTGGCTCAAAGTATAAACGGTCAGAAGTATCATAATCGGTTGAAACCGTTTCAGGGTTACAGTTGACCATGATGGTCTCGTAACCATCTTCACGCATGGCAAGCGCTGCATGCACACAGCAGTAATCAAACTCAATGCCTTGGCCGATACGGTTAGGACCGCCACCGATAACCATGATTTTCTTTTTGTCTGTTGGGTTCGCTTCACATTCGCTATCGTACGTTGAGTACATATAAGCGGTGCTAGTAGCAAACTCTGCCGCACAGGTATCAACACGTTTATACACTGGATAGACGTTTAGATCCCAACGCTTTTTGCGTAGCTGCTTCTGTGAGATACCAAGCAGTTTAGCCAAACGCAAATCTGATAAACCTTTACGTTTAAAGCTACGTAAATTTTTCTCGTTCAAGCCGCCAAAACCAAGTGATTTTACAGTGGCTTCTGTTTTAACGATGTCTTCTATCTGTACCAAGAACCATGGGTCAATCTTGGTAAAATTAAACACTTCATCGACACTCATACCGACGCGGAATGCATCAGCAACGTAGTAGATACGCTCAGGTGTTGGAATAGTTAGGCGGTTTATGATTTCGCTACGTGCTTTTTCAACGCTTACTTTTGATAAGTCAATTTGCTCGTCAAAGCCATCCGCACCTGTTTCCATACCGCGTAAGGCTTTTTGCATAGACTCTTGGAAGTTACGACCAATCGCCATCACTTCACCGACTGATTTCATCTGAGTCGATAAGATATTGTCCGCTTGCGGGAATTTTTCGAAGTTAAAACGAGGTATCTTGGTCACGACATAATCAAGCGCAGGCTCAAAGCTGGCTGGTGTTTTGCCACCAGTGATGTCATTTTGCAATTCATCTAGCGTATAACCAATTGCCAGTTTTGCTGCGATTTTGGCAATCGGGAAGCCAGTGGCTTTTGAGGCTAGGGCAGACGAGCGTGATACACGTGGGTTCATCTCGATGACGACCATGCGACCAGTATCAGGGTTGATACCGAACTGTACGTTTGAGCCGCCTGTTTCAACACCAATCTCACGCAGTACTGCTAATGACGCATTACGCATGATTTGGTATTCTTTGTCGGTCAAGGTCTGTGCTGGTGCGACGGTGATTGAGTCGCCTGTATGCACGCCCATTGGGTCAAAATTTTCGATAGCACAAATGATGATGCAGTTGTCGTTTTTGTCACGAACCACTTCCATCTCGTACTCTTTCCAACCAATCAATGACTCATCGATGAGTAGCTGATGGTTTGGAGATAAGTCAAAACCACGCTCACAGATTTCAATGAACTCATCACGGTTATAAGCGATACCACCGCCTGAACCACCCATCGTGAATGATGGACGAATGATACACGGATAGCCCATTTTTTCTTGAGTAGCAAAGGCTTCTTCCATCGTTTCAGCCGTTTCAGCGCGCGGGCACTCAAGACCAATACGTTTCATTGCTTTATCAAACAAGTTGCGGTCTTCTGCCATCTCGATTGAGTCTTTGGTCGCGCCAATCAACTCGCAGTTATACTTGGTTAATACGCCGTGCTTGTCCAGCTCTAGCGCACAGTTTAGAGCCGTCTGTCCGCCCATCGTTGGCAAGATTGCATCTGGGCGTTCTTTGGCAATAATTTGCTCAACCGTCTGCCAAGTAATCGGCTCGATATAGGTTGCGTCAGCCATGACAGGGTCGGTCATGATTGTTGCAGGGTTTGAGTTGACCAAGATGACGCGGTAGCCTTCTTCTTTTAGTGCTTTACACGCCTGTGCGCCTGAATAGTCAAACTCACATGCTTGGCCGATGACGATAGGGCCTGCGCCAATGATAAGAATGCTTTTTATGTCGGTACGTTTTGGCATAGTTAGAGCTACCTTCGTTTGGGTGATAATTTGAGTAATCTTTATTTTTGATAACGCGCATGGCGTTTTATACTTGCAGTGCTTTATTTAGTGCCGCTTGAAGCGCTATGGACGATTCAAGCGTTTACTTATTATGTAGTTATAATCAACCGTTTACGCTTGGGCAGTTTTAGCCGCTTCCATCATATCCGCAAACTTATCAAACAATGGCGCGCAGTCATGTGGACCAGGGCTGGCTTCTGGGTGACCTTGGAAGCTAAAGACGGGCTTGTTAGTCAGCTCGATACCTTGGTTGGTACCATCGAATAATGAGCGATGGGTAGATTTCACGTTGTCAGGTAACGTGTCTTCATCAACCGCGAAACCATGGTTTTGACTGGTAATCATAACCGTACCAGTCGCCAAATCTTGTACTGGATGGTTGGCACCATGATGGCCCGTTTTCATTTTGATAGTATTTGCACCGCTAGCCAGACCAATCAGCTGATGGCCTAAGCAGATGCCAAACGTTGGCACATCAGTTTGTTCAATGATGTGGCGTACCGCATCGATAGCGTAATCGCAGGCAGCAGGGTCACCAGGGCCATTTGATAAAAAGATGCCATCTGGGTTCATTGCTAGCACGTCTGCGATAGGGGTCTGTGCTGGCACGACCGTTACGTGACAACCGCGGTCGACGAGCATGCGTAAGATGTTTGTTTTGCTACCGAAGTCATAAGCGACGACGTTGTATTTAGAATCGATGTGAGTGCCGAGTTGCTTAAAGAAGCCACCAGTGCCGCTATCATGACTACCAGGGATATCACGGTTGAGTAGGGTGTCTGATAAATCCCAGGTACCTGCTGTCCACTCGAAGTTCTCTTTAGTACAGCATTCTTTTGCCAAGTCCATGCCTTTTAGACCTGCAAAGCCTTTCGCCAACTCAATCGCTTTTTGCTCATCGTCGCTACTGATAGTCTCGCCGTTTGAGGCAGTCATGATACAGCCGTTCTGTGCACCTTTATCACGTAATAGACGTGTTAGCTGACGCGTATCAATTTCAGCGATAGCCACTGTCTCATTACGCTGTAAATAGTCGCTAAGTGACTCTGAGTTACGGAAGTTAGAGGTTGCCATGGTGGCATCACGGATGATAAGACCGTCTGCCCATACTTTATGGCCATTGCCAGATTCTGTGTCCTCGCTATTGGTGCCTGTATTACCGATATGAGGGTAAGTCAAAGTCACCAGCTGGCGGGCATAACTTGGATCGGTTAGGATTTCTTGATACCCTGTCATGGCTGTGTTAAATACCACTTCACCAATACGATGACCTAGGCTGCCGATACTGACACCGCGAAAGATTGTACCGTCTGCTAGTGCCAAAATTGCTTGTATTTCTGCCGATGAATTCAAGGATTGCCTCCGCTGTTATTGGTGAGTGCCATCATGTTTTGTTGGTCTAAAATTGCTCCGTATCCTTTTATTTACGGCATTTGACTGTTGTCATATAAAAGTAAAAAAAGGGCGATACACAAAAATTTTCCACAAAAAAGCGAGAAGACATTATTGATGAAAACTACAAAACCCACTAGATAGTGAATAGGTAACTTGCATCATGTCCGCTCGCTTAGGCACAGATTTTGCGTATTATATACAAAATAGTAACTTATGGCTAGTATCAAGGGCAAACTGAGTGATTAAAACTGGTAGTGGACAGACAGCCCGTAATAGTCAGGCGCAAGATTGGTTGTGATGAGAAGCTGATCGTTATAGCTTTTGGTCAAATACATACTACTGGCAACCCCTAGTGCTGCACCAGCAAATACATCAGCCACATCATGTTTTTCCGCTTTAACACGGCTATAACCTACAAAAGTTGCGCCAACATAAGCTGGAATACTATATTCTAATCCATAGCGTTTATGAATGAAGCTTGCGCCCTGAAATGCCAAAGAAGTATGTCCTGATGGGAAGGAGTCATTGTCGCTATGGTCAGGGCGCTCTTTATTAATGGTTGACTTCACAGCATAGGTCACGGCAAGATTGGTAGCAAATGATTGATAAAATTGCTGACGTCCCTCTTTATCATTCATATAATGCGTGCTGCCATAAGCAATGGCAGGTATGGCAACCGCAACAATGTCACCGGCTCTCTCCAAACTTGAGGTATCTTCAGCATAACTGGGCGCGGTGATGATCACACTACTTGCCAACAAGATAATAGGTACGTGTGTTTCGCGAAGCATGGATGCGTCCTTAGTAGGGTAGCGGTACTTGTTAGGGCAGGCGCTACGATAGCAAAATGAGAATGTTGGCCTTGCTAATTGTACTATAAAGTGGACACACGATAAGGTATTAAATGGGATTGTATACTGTAAAATATATTTTTTATGGCTATGGTCCAAAGTGAGATGGTTCTTTGACATGCGAATCAAATAAGCATAAAAATGATTGTGGTATAACCAATGACTTACTCCAAAATAACATTATCCTTACTAAGGAGAAACGATGATATTTAAATATTTAGACAAAACCCCTGAGTTTGCTGTACCGTTCAACGGTTGGATTGCTGACTCGGCGCAAGTGATGGGCGATGTGTATTTAGGCCATCAGGCCAATATTTGGTTCGGTGCAGTGATACGCGGTGACAACGATCGTATCCATATCGGTGACTATAGTAATGTGCAAGAAAACAGTGTGATTCATACTGATGCAGGTATCAAAGTCACTATTGGTAATTACGTGACTATTGGTCATCTGGCTATGTTACATGGTTGTGAAGTCGGTGATAATAGCTTGATTGGCATTGGCGCAGTGGTACTCAATAACGTCAAGATCGGTAAAAACTGCCTGATAGGGGCAAAAGCCTTAGTTACTGAAGGTCAGGTCATTCCAGATAACTCGCTAGTGATGGGTGCGCCTGCAAAAGTGGTCAAAACGCTAACAGATGAGCAAGTAGCGATGCTAAAAATGTCAGCGCTACATTATACTGAGCGTTGCCAGAAATTCAAAACAGGCTTAACAGAAATCGCAATGCCTGACTAAAGGTAAATAGTCTAAGCGATTCTAAATAGTTAAATTACAAGGTGCGAGCTATATCTAATTGATGTGCTATTTAGGTGACACGCTCAGCCTTAGTAGATAACTGTACCCAATTTTATTAAACGATTCATATTTTTTCGCAACCAACGATAAGGTCTCACCATGCAGGCAAATCAAGCACAAATACAACAAAAACAACTGGCATTATTTGATTTAGATCATACATTACTTGATGTCGATAGCGATTATCTCTGGGGCGAGTATATCGTAAAGCATGACCTTGTCGATGAGGCGCAGTACCGCACTGCCAATCAGAAATTTTATAATGACTATATTGAAGGTACGCTAGACGCGACAGAGTACAATGAATTCGTCGCGCAGTTTTTAAGCAGTCTGCCGCTTGATAGACTTGATGAGCTAAGAGAAGACTATATCAAAAGCGAAATTGAGCCACATATTCGTCCAAAAGCGATGGAAGCGTTGTGCCAGCACATTGAGCAAGGGCACGATGTGGTGATTATTTCTGCGACCAATGATTTTGTAGTGTCAGCCATTGCCAAGCGTTTTGGTGTAGAAGAAGCCAATGTATTGGCAACGCCATTAGAAATCAAAGATAATCGCTATACAGGTAAGCTCATTGACAGACCAAACTTCCAAGCGGGCAAAATATACCATTTGGATAAATGGCTAAGTAAACAGCAAGCAGCTGGCATCACGTTTGAAAAGACGTACGCGTATTCAGATTCCAAAAATGATATTCCGTTACTCGAATGGGCTGATGTGGCCGTTTGCGTATCACCTGATGACGCGTTGCATGCGCATGCGTTAGCCTATCGCTGGGCAGTAGAGGATTGGTCAATTTAGCTGGTCTATAGACCTCTTGCAAAAGTGGCAGAGGATTTTACAATAACTGATGCACTCACAACTGGCTGGAAACCATGCCAAACAT
>NZ_JADQAN010000014.1:0-88066 GCF_022129425.1 Psychrobacter sp. Ps1
ATGTCAGTTTGGTTAGTCATTGCTTATTCTCCTGTTAGTGGATTATAAGCAGTTACACAGTTTTTAGGAAACTCCCCATTCTACACAATTGAACTTTATGAGAACGTAGTGAGAAAGCTGTACAACCTAAAGAGACTCAAGATAGCACGCTCTCAAAATTATTTTCCAACCTCTTTCCGAGACTCAGCAATCAACTCATGAATCTCATCACTCTTTATTATCTAAAAAAACGGCACTGAAATCAGTACCGTTTTATCAGTCGTGACAATTTGAAAACTAACCATGGCTGATCAAGTGCTGAATCAACAAAATTAATCCCAGCTTAAAATCACTTTACCGCATTGCCCACTTTCCATGATATCAAAGCCTTCTTGAAAGTCATCAATATGCATGCGATGGGTAATGATTGGTGTCAAATCAATACCGCTAATCAGCATCTGCTCCATCTGATACCACGTCTCCCACATCTCACGCCCATAGATACCTTTTAGGGTTAACGCCTTAAAAATAATCTTGCTCCAATCCACCGTGGTGGTGTTGGGTAAAATACCCAAGAGCGCGATTTTAGAGCCGTTATACATGTTAGTAATCATCGAATCAAAGGCTTGAGGCGAGCCTGACATCTCAAGCCCAATATCAAAGCCGTGCATTTTTAACTGATCGATAGCGCCTTCGATGGTTTCACCCTTGGCTGGGTTGATGGTCATCGTCGCACCCATTTTTTTGGCAAGCTCTAGACGATAATCACTAATATCACTGACTACAATATTACGTGCTCCGGCAAAGCGGCAAATCGCTGTTGCCATTGACCCAATCAGCCCCGCACCCGTGATTAGAACATCTTCACCCAGTACAGGGAATGAAAGGGCAGTATGCGTGGCATTACCAAAGGGATCCATAATAGCTGCCATCTCATCGCTGATACGCTCATCGAGTCTGATGACATTATCGGCAGGTATCACCAAATATTCGGCAAATGCGCCATCGCGGTCGACGCCCACGCCTATGGTGTTCTCGCACACATGTAGCTTACCACGGCGGCAGTTACGGCAATGCCCGCAAGCGATATGGCCTTCGCCTGTGACTCGGTCACCTATTTCAAGATGCTTGACGCCATCGCCCATTTCACTAATGACACCGACGTATTCATGTCCGATAATCATCGGCGTTTTTATGGTCTTTTGTGACCATTCATCCCACTTATAAATGTGCAAATCTGTGCCACAGATGGCGGTTTTTTTAATTTTAATTTTAACGTCATTGATGCCGACCGTTGGTTCTGGCATGTCTTGCATCCAGATGCCTTTTTCGGCATGAGCTTTAACCAGTGCTTTCATACTTTTCTCTTATTTAACTGTGTTGTACTTAATTATTGAATTCAGCGAGTAAATCCGAACGATGCTTAATCAATCACCTTCATTTGCTTGGCGACTTTGATAAAGGCGGCGATACACTGGTCGAGCTGCTCGCGAGTATGGGCAGCAGAGAGCTGCACACGAATGCGAGCCTCATTTTTGGGTACGACAGGATAGAAGAAACCAATCACATAAATGCCTTCTTCAAGCAGTGCGTCTGCCATCTGTTGCGAGACGTTGGCGTCATAGAGCATCACCGCACAGATGGCCGATTCGGTAGGCTTGATATCGAAGCCTGCGTCTTGCATTTGCTTCACAAAATAGGCAGTATTTTCATGCAGTTGGTCTTGTAAGGTATTGTCTTGCGATAGCATTTCAAACGCTTTTACCCCAGCGGCAGCCACCATAGGAGGAATAGAGTTGGAAAACAAATACGGGCGTGAGCGTTGACGCAGCATCTCAATCATTTCTTTTTTACCCGTGGTAAAGCCGCCAATAGCACCGCCAAACGCCTTGCCTAAAGTACCCGTGATCAGCTCAATGTCACCACGTAGATCAAACAATTCAGTCACGCCGCCACCAGTGCGACCGACTACGCCTGCTGAATGCGATTCGTCAATCATCACCATGGCATCATATTTTTGTGCCAACGCATAGATCTCGTCCATCGGCGCCACATTACCATCCATCGAAAACACACCATCGGTGACAATCAAACGAAAACGCTGTGCTTGCGCCGCTTGCAATTGCGTTTCTAAATCTTGCATATCCGCATTAGCATAACGATAACGGGCAGCTTTACACAGGCGTACACCATCGATGATCGAGGCATGATTTAGCGAATCAGAAATAATCGCATCTTCACTGGTTAGCAGTGGCTCAAAGGCACCGCCATTGGCATCGAAACAGGCGGCATAAAGAATCGTATCTTCGGTATTAAAAAACTTGGAAATCGCCGCTTCTAATTGCTTATGCAAATTTTGCGTACCACAAATAAACCGCACCGATGACATGCCATAACCTGAGTTTTCAATAGCCCCAATAGCCGCCTTTTTAATCTCAGGATGGTCAGACAGTCCAAGGTAGTTATTGGCACAGAAGTTAAGCATTTCACGGCCATCGGCGATCTTGATGAGCGCATCTTGCGGAGAGGTGATAACGCGCTCGTTTTTATACAGTCCTGCTGCGCGTATATCACTGATTTCTTGTTGTAGGTGTTTTTGAAAGGCTTGATACATAAATATTCCTTTTTTAGTATTATTGGTGTTCGTTTGATAATAAAGATATTGAGACTGGTCATAGAATCAAGTTATCAAAGCCAAGCTATCAAAGCCGTGCAGCATCTTAGCCATCATTAAAACCAATGGTAAAACCAACGAGGCGGGAAGGCAACGAGATGGTGCGAGCAGTGATACTATCTATAACCCTGTGAGCGGTGATTTTATCATTAGCCTATCGCAATAAATAGCCTAAATAGTTGGTAGATAGGCCTTCTTTTATAAAGTGATATAGCGTTGTTTAGTTGTGGTATTGGTTTCATAGCGGCTTAGCTATGTCTCAAAACATAAGACATCAACTTGCGCATTCTTATAATCTTGATTGATAAGTATTGATAAGTACCGTCTATCCAGTTAGTCATCTTTGGGACGCTTCTGAGCCTCAGCGATCAACTCATGAATCTTGGCACTTTCCTTTAGCACACAAGCATCATAGGCAGAGAGCGGCTCAGGTTCTTGTTCCTCTTTCTTTTTCTGCTCCTGTCTGGCTTTTTCTTCTAGATACTTTTGTAGGTCGTCTTGCTCATCTTTTTGAGAGTTATTCATATATTATGTCTCCTGATAGTCTGTATTCTTTAATAAAAATCATCCTGACCAGCATATTTCTTATTTAGCGCCTGCAATATCGCATAGGTCTCACTATCCATATTACCCGTTGGCTGCTGCGCTCTAAAGTGCAGCTGAAACGCATAGACGACATCGCGACTGGCCTTGTCCCACGTATCGGTATCGTTGATTTGATAGCCATACTTGCGAAACGCTTGCTTGATTTCAGGTATCGTGGCCGACGCAAATCCATCTTGATTCATAAAGAATTGCTTATCAAATTCATCATACCAAGCGCCGATACCGTAATCGAAATACAGTCGCTCCCACGGGAACTTTGCACCAGGGTCTATCTTGCGCGAGGGTGCCATATCGGAGTGACCAATGATATTCTTCGGTGAGATGTCAG
Source organism: Psychrobacter sp. Ps1 (assembly GCF_022129425.1). Classification (NCBI taxonomy): domain Bacteria; kingdom Pseudomonadati; phylum Pseudomonadota; class Gammaproteobacteria; order Moraxellales; family Moraxellaceae; genus Psychrobacter; species Psychrobacter sp. Ps1. The sequence goes on from NZ_JADQAN010000014.1 coordinate 3,588, forward strand.
AGCGCGCGGCGATATCTTGCACCAGTTGTGCGACTTTTTTAATCTGCAACTCATCAAATGCCACATAGTGCTCATAAGGATGATAGTCGAGCGTGCCATTTTTTAGCGCGTCTCGATATTCAGGCTTGATACCGCTATTGACGATTTCGATACCGATAGAGGTATCGTTTAATATCGTCCGTCCTGCAAAGCCGCCGTCACCAGCATGCCATGCGCGCTCGCTCTCTGGTACAAGGTTGTAGATTTTATCGTCATCATTGTCTAATACTAAATAGTGCGCGCTCACATTGCCTGTGGTCAATGTCTTTATCGATCGCTCATTATCTGAGACGGTATAGTGCAAGACGATGGTTTTGATGCGCTCGCTTTTGCCAGTTGCTTGGTAGCTATCGCTATCGATTACATACTGCGGCGTTGACGTTGTTACGCAGCCAACGAGCGATAGCATAGAGGATGATATTAATACTGATGCCAATGCAATCGAGGAAATGTTTTTTGCCATGAAATGCTCTATATAGGAAGAGTTGCGGTTATAGCTTCGTTTGCGTTTGCGTTTGATGCTACTGGTGTCTATCTCTCTCGACAGGTAAATGCTATTTGCCGTTAATTAATGACAGAATCAACGTTGGAATTGACTGCGATTTTTTTATAACCAATTGCCCCAAGCAGAATAAAGAATCCTAGCAAGACATAAGCATTAAATGACAGCGCTGCTGGTGAAAATGGTAGCAGTAATAACGATATAAAGACCACACTGATTAATACAGAGAGATAATTTAGCAAACTTGCCTGTTTCTTTTTTCGCTCATTGATGAGGTCAGCGGTCGTGACGTAAGCGAAGCCAACGGTTATACCCAAAGACGCCATTGTCACGATATCGAGTAGGTAGTTTCTACCCAGCCAAGGAGAGAGTAGGCACACCAAGCATATCAATATAACGGTCTTTTGCTTACTGAATTGGTTGTGTTTATCTGTAAATACGCTGGGCAATAATGACGTGTCGCCCATAGACTCTAAGAGTTTAACCGATGACAATATAAAGCCGTTGATACCGCTCATTATCGAGCCAATCATAGCGATCGATAGCAGCCAGATGCCAATGCTACCAATCCGATTGTCTATGCCTTCACCTGTCGCCCAGTGGCTGTCTTTGATCGCTTGATAGTCAAAGCTCATGTTTAGCGCGGTAAAGTAGTTGATTAAAAAGTAAAACAACACACCAGCGATGAGTGAAACTAGGATAATACTTTTGGTCTTGGTTTTTGAATCACTAATCGCTTTTGAAATCTGCGGTGTGGTCTCAAAACCAACATACGCCCACGGCATAACGGCCAAGATAGGTAACCATGCCAGACTGGTAATAGAGCCGCTAGACATATCAGTTGGCAAAAATGCTTGGTTCGTTGGTGTCATCCAAAGTGAGGCAAAAAACAGCGAGGTGACTGATAGAATCATAAAGAGGGCGATATAGAGTTGGATTTTTGCGCCGACTCGTACACCTTTTAGATTGATATAACTGAATAAAATAATAGCCGCGCTGCATAAGAACACTTCACTGGCGTAGACTTCCCAACCAGCAATCGTATACAGATAGCCTAATTGTAAGCCGCTAGGTAACAGATAGCGCAGTAGCAAAGCGACAGCTGATATATTGAGCGCGATAATAGAGATATAGCCTATCGTGACGCCCCAACCATAAATATAAGCATGCTTGCGATTGATGTATTTTTCAATCCAATAGATACCGCCTGACTCGTTCTCTGGCGTTTGAGTCAGCAAATTAATATAGGCACGCGCAACCATATAGATGGCTAAAGTACCGATAATAATAGCAACAGAAGAGCCTAATAGCTGTGACTGTGGCAAAAACAAATCGCCTGGCATGACATAAGCGCCCCAGCCGATGATCGCACCAACGCTAATCGCTATCGCTTGTAGGTAGCTGATACTTCCTGTCTGTTCACTCATGGAGTGCTCCTTCACGATCAAAGATGTAGAAGGAGAGAGTGTTTATTATGGAACTGACATAGAACATGAAAAACCTTGTGACGCCATTACGCAGGGTAGTGGCTATCTTTTATAAATAGAAAAGTCATATTAAAGGTTTTTGTTGAGTGTTACCTTTTCAATCCTGTTGGATTTTTTTAGCCAGAACCTTTTTCCAACTGTCCTCTAAACAGTCAATCGCGAGCCACGGTTCAATCACATTGGCATCAAACTTTTCTTTTGAGTTTGCCAGTTGCCATAGCGTCTCTAGTGTCGCAAACGGATAAGGGCGTTTAACCAAATATACAGGTAAATCAGCATCTATAATGCCATCACGAACGACTTGGAAGTACCAGCCAGAGATGCCTTGTTTACTCACCCATGCTGCGATATTTGGCACTTTGGTAAACTGTCCGATTTGGTCGTTAATTTTGTAGCAGGGGCGGCGTGGTTGGACGATACGTAATTGAACGTTAGCATCATCATTACTAGTGTCTTGACCGTTTCCAGAATGCCCACCATATTGAAAAACATCACCAATACAAACGGTAGACTCGGTCATTTCAGGCAAACCATCGACAGCTTCAGTCGTAAGGTTTTCTCCTAGTGTACCGACGCGAACCTTTAAACCGAACTCTGCATTGATTTTTTCATACGTCGCAGGAGCTAGTTGATGCACGGCTTTGAGTGGGCCACCATGATGTTTGCGGTCAGCCTGTTCATCAGTGGTTAAGCCCATAAAGTTGACAGCAACAGGAGATTTGATAGGTGCTTTATCAATGGCGCTCATTTCTTCACGAGCGAATGGCATAGACTTGCCAGCGCGGACACAAGTGAGGGTAGCGATATGTAAGGGCAAGTCTTGGTTAAAGTCTGTTAGGGTTTGCTCAGGCGATTTTGTTAAGGTTTGCTCAGGTGATGACGTGTTCGATTCTGCGCTCATAAGGTTTCCTAATAAGTAGAATGAATAGGCTAAGGCGGCTTAATTTTGGCGGTTTAATTTTAGTGGCTAATAAATATTGATATGAAATGAGCTTATCTGTACTCAATGATGTATTTGATTATACTGGTTCATCACCATAAAATTTACATAAAAAAAACCAGAATAAGTATTCTGGTCTTTTTGGTGGAGCGTTTCTTAATCTTGAGCGAATATCGTCACTGACAAGCTTATTTGTTTTTGTTACGACGACCTGCAGTTTTCTTTTCGCGCGGCGTAGCAACCAGCTCAGCCAACTGCTCAGGTGATGACCATAGGCCTTCTAGGTCATAAAACTCACGTGCTTGCGGCGTCATCATGTGGACGACAACCGCGCCCAAATCAATCAACGTCCAGTCAGAGTCGATGCCGCCTTCACGACCAAGTGGCATAAAACCAGCTTGCTTAGCTTCAGCGCCGACGCTATCAGCCATCGCACGTACATGACGCTTTGAGGTACCATCAGCGATGATGATGCGCTCTGTTACGTCAGTCAACTCTTCTACATTCATTACAGTGATGTTCTTTGCTTTCATATCATCTAGAGCGCTTTGTACTAGGGTCAAGCATTCTGTTAGGCGTTCTGCAGTCATGGTGTTGGTCATAAATTTTAATCTCTTGAATCGTAAATATGTAAAATAAAGGGGTAAAACGTCAATTTGTCTTATCCGACTGATCATATGTTGTCAGTCACGCATAGAGACAGGATAGGCAAAATGACATAGATAAGGCGATTTTAACGGAATTGAGCAGCAGAATATAGCTGATGGGCGATAATATATTGATAAACAGCAGGATTTAGCCATTTAGCTAATGGATTAGATTCAGTATTGCTAATGATATCATTTATTGATGCTATAGATGCGATTTGCCTCTCAGCGACTGGCATTTTATTTGTTTGATCGTCTATTCTCTGTAGCTGCTCACGTATTTGTGTGCTTGATACCGCAGTAATAGGTCTCGAATCTATATAAATGCGTCCTTGATCGGCATTTTTCAAGTCAGTGCTATTGGGGTCAGTGTTATTTAGATTAGTGCTGTTTGAACTTGAGCTATTTGACGAACGTCGAATAGTGGGTGTTAATAGCTCGATAGGTGAGTCCGTTATATGTGCTTGCAACGACAAAGGCAATTGCGATTTTAAGAAATTAACATCTTCCGTAGTCGCTGTACTATTTTTAGAAGATATAATACTGTCAGAAAATTTATCGCTAATGCCATCACTCACATCGGTACTGCTCTGACGATTAAATACCCATAGATTGACATGGTCAGTGAGACGCAATCCATCTTTCCATTTATCCAAACTATGGGCGCTGTCCATACCCATGATAAATATCAAACTGTCATTAGGATATTGCTGTCTTAATGTGCGTACGCTGTCGATCGTATAGACAGGCGGCGCTTGCCACAGCTCCAGCTCATTAATCTGTATCGGTGTATTCTCTGTCGCCAGCTTTAACATCGCCAAGCGATGATTAGGGTCTGTACTTTGGGTCTTAAATGGCGAGCGCGCATTGGGTAATAAAGACACATGCAGCGTGCGCTGTAGCTGCGTTGCAATTGGTAGTAGGTGCTGATAGACAGACATCGCTACTTCTAAATGACCATTATGTACTGGATCGAACGAGCCACCAAGATAGGCACGAATGGAAGGTGCAGGTGTTTTTTCTTGAGGGCTGTTGCTCGTATTTGGCATAAATAAATGTATAAAAGCAGGTATGGCGCACGTGGTCCTTGATGCCCCTTGCTCTTTTACTGGCTGACCTTTTTAGATTAAATAATTTGATGATAGCGCTATTGTAGAGGGCAGACGAGCATCTGTCACCATTGTCTGTCACCAGAGCACCAATAAAAAACCGACCATCATAATGATAGTCGGCTTTGTATAGGACTTTAATTAGCGAGCCTTACAGCGATTAAATCAAATCGCTATAAGCTTGAATGGCAGTTAACGCGATGGTATAGACGATATCATCAACCAAGGCACCACGTGACAAATCATTCACGGGTTTATTCAGACCCTGTAGCATAGGGCCGACACTGACGACGTTGGCGCTACGCTGTACTGCTTTATAAGTGGTGTTACCAGTGTTGAGGTCAGGGAAGATAAAGACGTTGGCTTGTCCAGCGACAGGTGAGTCAGGCGCTTTTTGCTTACCGACGCTCATGACAGACGCCGCATCATACTGTAGCGGGCCGTCGACTTTGAGGTCTGGTGCACGCTCGCGAACGATTTGGGTCGCACGGGCGACTTTTTCGACATCTGCGCCTGCGCCTGATGAGCCAGTAGAGTAGCTGATCATTGCAACTTTTGGATCGATACCAAAGGCAGCAGCAGACTGTGCTGATTGAATGGCAATCTCTGCCAGCTCTTCAGCGTTAGGATCTGGGTTGATCGCACAGTCACCATAGACGACCACTTGCTCAGGTAGCAGCATAAAGAATACTGACGACACGAGTGAGTACTGCGGCGCGGTCTTGATCAACTGGAATGCTGGGCGTACCGTATTGGCAGTGGTATGAATCGCACCTGAGACCAGACCATCTACTTCGTCTAGTTGGAGCATAATAGTACCTAAATAGACCGTATCTTTTAGGTATTCAGCAGCGACTTCTGCAGTGGTTTTGCCTTTACGGCGCTCTACGACAGCAGCGATATATTTGCTCATATCTAGGTTGTCAGGATCGATAATTTCCAACCCTTCAGGTAGCGTTAGATCACGGTTTTTGGCTACTTGTTCAACTTCACTACGTTTAGCAAGTAATACGCAGTTGGCGATACCACGACTCTGACAGATACAGGCAGCTTCAACCGTACGTGGTTCCGCGCCTTCTGGCAGCACAATACGTTTCTTAGCGTGCTGTGATTTTTTGACCAACTGATGGCGAAACGCTGATGGTGACAGACGCGGCTCATGATTACGGCTGAAGTATTCTTTAATCCAGCTTAGATCCAAATGCGCAGCCACATAACGAGCCACTTCATCAGCACGTTCTGTATCATCACTTGGAATCTCAGAACTCATATGCATCAGGCTCTGTACTGTCTCGTAGCTATCGCTTTCGACACTCATGACAGGGATGCCAGTTTTGAGCGCTGACTGCCAAAGCTCAGCAACTGTATCGCTTGGGGTAATGCCACCTGTCAATACTAGACCTGCCAATGGAATCCCATTGATACAGGCCAATCCAGCGGCTAATAGCAAGTCATCACGGTCGCCGGGCACGACCATTAACGTACCACGCTTAAAGACTTCATTGACGCGCGCTACTGAACGAGCGGTTAGGCTGATACGATTGATACGACGTGTCTTTGCTTCACCAACATTTAACCAAGTCGCATCAAGCTCTGTTGCGATATCCCATGTGCGAGGCACAGACAACGAGTCACTAAAAGGGACAACACCGATAAGGCGGAACACTTCGGTATTAAACGAAGGCGATAGGCGTTGAACCTCTTGCAGGAAGTTCGGATCTAAGCTGACAACAGCCTCACCCGGCGCGACAGGTTGGTTATCAAACGTGTTCGGCACGTCTTGTACCCGCATCAATATCACGCCTAGCGTCCGTGAATCGATGACCCCGCCAAACTCACGGGCATGGACATCCAGTTTATCCGCTAAATAAGCAGGTTTACTGATATCAGCGGTACTGACAAATATAATCTTGGCGTCTAGCGCGTGAGCAAGTGCACGGTTGATTTGTGAAGCATAAGAGGTCTCAGTGGTTGGCACCAGACCTTCACAGATAATCACGTCATGACCATCATCGATCGTATGAAAATTGGCAATCACTTCTTCCATCAAGTCATCGAGATTGTCATCGCCTAGCATACGCTCGACGTGTTGACGGCTGATAGAGTCAGGCGGATTTAGACCAAATGCGTGCATGGTCAATGCGCTTGAGCTGTCTAAGCTGTGCTGTTTGTCTAGCGTATCATCTTGCAAAAACGGCTTCATAAAGCCCGCTTTGATACCGTTATAATCAAAGGCACGGATTAGCCCTAGCGCGGCTGATGTCACACCGATACCGCGACTAATGGGAACAAGTAAAATGGTTTGCATAATGTGTCCTACAATTTATTTTATTTTAGACGTCGAGTCATTTTGAGCAGCATAAGAAATGCAGTATAGAAATGCCAAGCGCTTTATCTTATTTGTTTTCAGCTTTTTATAAGCGTCTAGAATGATAAGCGCTAGGCATTATAATCAATCGTCTTATACTAATTTCAATGCTTGACGAGTCTCTTGAGCGATGCGGTATTCTTCGTCTGTTGGTATAACCCACAGCTCGACACTGCTACCTTCTGCTTGGAAGCTGCCTTCTTGGCCACCGTACAATCCAGCGTTCTTTTCAGCGTCCATTTTGATACCGAAATGACGCATGACGGCTAAAATGCTTGCGCGCGTGGTGACAGAGTTTTCGCCGATACCACCTGTGAATACAATACCGGTGAATTCAGGCAGTGCACAGCTTAAGCTGGCGAGGTATTTACCAGCACGGTAGCAGAACATCTCGATGGCGAGCTGCGCATCTTTATGACCTTCGCTCGCAGCTTGCTCAATAGTACGCAAATCATTTGATAGACCAGAGATACCAAGCAGACCACTTTCACTATTTAGCATCTTATCCGTTTCTTCTAGACTAATACCGAGCTGACGTTTCAGATGCATATGTAAGCTTGGATCGACATCGCCGCTACGTGTGCCCATCATCAGTCCCTCAAGCGGGGTCAGACCCATGCTGGTATCGAGACTTTTTCCATCATATACGGCAGTTGCTGAGCAACCATTGCCTAGATGCGCGGTAATCCAACCATGAGGACCTTTCGCTTCAGTGATTTTGCTAGCACGTTCTGAGACATAAGCATGAGACGTACCATGGAAGCCATAACGACGGATTTTGTGCTCTTCGTATAGATATTTTGGCAACGCATAGCGAAAGGCAACGGGTGGCATGGTTTGGTGAAAGGCGGTATCAAATACCACAACTTGTGGAATGTCAGGGTAAATAGCTTGAACCGCTTCAATACCCAAAGCATTTGCAGGGTTATGTAGTGGAGCCAATATCTTTAGACGTTTCACTTCCTCTAACGCATGCTGATCAACGCGAACGGCTTGAGAGTATTCACGGCCGCCATGTACCACACGGTGCCCGACTGCGATGAAATGATATTGCTCTAATAGCTCTAGGATTTTTTGCAGGGCAAGTTTGTGACTACCACCAGGGATAGAAATCTCTAACTTATCGCCATTTAGCGTGGTGTGTTTGATACGGGCTGTATCGAGACCTAAGTTTTCGGCAAGACCGGTGATACGAGTAGAATTGTCATCGCTAATCAACGCGTATTTGATAGAAGACGAACCGCAGTTGAGGACTAAAGTGGGGCTGGTTAGGGTTGATGTTTCGCTGTTCTTATCATCAAAAGTGGTACTTAGGTTGGCGCTCATACTCTATCCTTAGATTGGTTTTTATAAAGGGCAAATCAATTATATCGTTCGTTCGATACAAAAAAGACGTCTATTGCCACGTCCTGTTTTATTATCATCAAATGCTACATCGCTGATATCTCAAGTGCTGTAGTAAGGGTCACTGAGACATGATGTCATTATTATATGGAGTTGATGACGTTGATAACCGCCGAGTAAATAAAAATCAGCCATATCTATGCTGATCATATCAAGCAAGCATATTGGCGATTTTGTTTATACTTGGGCTACTATTTCTGACAGTCCTATGCATCCATGCTTATGAGGTAATGTGTCTGCATCTCAGGCTAGCATCCTATTGCCGCCGCAAACTGGGAATATAATGTAACACATTTTTGTTTCTACACCACGACAGGGGTAAGGTTTAAAATGTGTGATTAATAAATGGCTAAATACAGAATAAATCGATTATATTCAGTGAGTTATAGAGCTATAAGTGGATAACTTGTATGGGCTACATAACAGTGCTCCGACTCACAAAATTGTAAGAAATATTGTCGAGACACCCATATGTCATACATTCATATCTAAGCTCGCAGACGATATTACTATAAAAATTCGACTAATGTTTTAGAAAATATCCAACATCACGCAAATTTATTCACCAATCATATTCAGTATCCGTACAGCTTTATGTAATAATGCTATGATGAAAATGGTCATAACGATAGTGCTTTCGCTGTCGGTTTGGCTGTCCATTTGTTTTTTATTTATCACGATTTACTATCGACATTATGCCGTCGTAAGCTCACAGGTTATCTATTATATGTCTACTATACACAGCCCCTCAGCAGCCAAGCATGCTAGCTCGTTCGCTCGTACCAGTCGTCAGGCTGTCGCCACTTTATTTATTGGCAGTGTGGTTATGCTAGGATTGTCAGGCTGCGGGCAAAAAGGCGATCTATATCTGGCAGACTCTAGTAGTCAAACGATAGAGGGCAGTGCGTCTGTACTGGATAGTACTAGTCATCCACAAGATGCAGCCTTTGCGGGTATCGACGATGATAACTATCAAAAAAACCGCTACCTAGAAGAGCAAATGGTGCTACCTGAGCCTAGTACTGACCCCAACGACTATTAATTGCCAAGCTATTAATTACTAGACTAATAGTTGCGAGGCTAATAGTTGCTAATCTGACCCAATGGATATCGGTTAGTTAGACATTTAATTAACAGTTTAACTAACTGTAGATTTTCTTGCTACTGGATTGGCTACATAGCTTTGCTACCTAAATTTAATTTTCACCCTTGATAATCTGATTATATTAGAGATGTTTATATGAGTCATTCTGAACTACCTGCTGACTTAACCGATTCTACTACTGGCGAATCCGTTACTATCCAAACTGAGCAAGGGCTATATGTTGACCCGAAAGCGTTGAGTGCTCACTTGCCAGCGCTAAGCTATCGCGGCGATGCATTGTATATGGAGCAGGTCAGTATTGATGAGCTAGCAAAACAATATGGCACACCATGCTACGTGTATTCAAAGCAAGCAATATTGGACGTTTATCAAGCTTATACTGATAGCTTTGGCAGTCTGAATCATCAAGTATGCTATGCCGTAAAAGCAAACTCTAACCTTGCCGTGCTTGGTGTCTTGGCACAGGCAGGCGCTGGGTTTGATATTGTTTCCCGCGGTGAGTTGATGCGTGTATTAGCCGCAGGTGGCGCAGCATCACGTGTGGTATTCTCAGGTGTGGGCAAAACGTATAGTGATATCGAATATGCGCTGACTCAAGGTATCGGCTGTTTTAATGTTGAGTCTATCAGCGAGCTGACTTTAATCAATGAAGTGGCAAAGTCACTTGATAAGCCTGCGCCAATCTCGTTACGCGTCAACCCTAACGTCGATGCCAAAACCCATCCATATATCTCAACAGGTCTTAAAGACAACAAGTTTGGTATCACTCATGAAGACGCATTAGCGGTTTATCAGCAAGCGGCCGATTTATCACATATCGACATCGTTGGTATTGATTGCCATATTGGCTCGCAGTTAACTGAGGTAGAGCCATTTGTCGCAGCATTAGATAAAGTTATTGAGCTGATACATAGCCTGCGTGACGCAGGTATTGAGTTGCAGCATATCGATTTGGGTGGTGGTTTGGGTGTGCGCTATATTGATGAGACACCTGTTTCTATCGATGAGTTTGCCCAAGCATTATTGCCAAAACTTAGCGAGCTTGGTTTGACTGTGTTCTTTGAGCCAGGTCGTAGTATCGTTGCCAATGCTGGCGTGCTTTTGACCCAAGTTGATGTACTCAAGCCAACTGAGCATAAGAACTTTGCTATTGTTGATGCCGCTATGAATGACTTGATTCGTCCTGCACTGTATCAAGCGGAAATGGCAGTGATTCCAAGCGTGTTACCGAGCAAAGGTATCGATACGGATGGTACGCAACCGTGGGATATCGTTGGTGCAATTTGTGAGACCGGAGATTTCTTAGCAAAAGGTCGCTTGTTAGCATTGGAAGCAGGCGATACATTGGCCATCACGGGTGCTGGTGCTTATGGCTTTACCATGAGTAGCAACTATAATTCGCGTCCACGTGCTAGCGAAGTTATGGTGTCTGATAACCATCATCAGTTGATTCGTCCGCGTGAAACGATTGAATCATTATATGAAAATGAAACATTGTGGCAGGCACAGTAAGTCTATTAAAGACGAGCCAAAACTATCGCCGTATCTGATGATTGAAGAAAACCCATTGTGATAATGACAATGGGTTTTTTTATGACTGGATTTTGAGGAAGGTGTTTTTTAATTAAAGCTGATTCTTAATTGAAGGCAACACCATTCACAAAAATTAGAATAGCAAGGAAAACGAGTGCAAGTACTACTCACTGTAGACTAAACAAGTTTGACACCGCTAATCGTATTTTTGGGGATTGGTATTATTATGATTGTATCTGACAGCGTGCTAATATAAGGCATACATAAAAATAGGATAGGACATCAAAGATATGCTAATAGAGTTTACTAAAATGCATGGGTTGGGTAATGATTTCATGGTCATTGATTTAGTGACCCAGCGCTTAGATTTGACCAAGGGTTTGGTGCAGTTATTGGGCGACCGTCACCTAGGCATTGGTTTTGATCAGCTGCTCGTAGTCGAGCCACCGATGCGTCCTGATGTCGATTTCAGTTATCGTATTTTCAATACTGATGGTACCGAAGTCGAACAGTGCGGCAATGGCGCGCGTTGTTTTGCACGTTTTGTGCAGGCACGTAAACTGTCATTTAAGCAGCGTCTACGCGTTGAGACGGCCAGCGGCATTATTTCTCTGACTACTGATCGTTACGGTTGGGTAGATGTCGATATGGGCAAGCCTAAATTTGAGCCAGATGAGATTCCGTTTAGCCCAAGAGCGACGACCAAAATCCAAAACACCTATCATCTTGATGTAAATGGTACGCCTGTGCAGCTGTATGTTGCCAATATGGGCAACCCGCATGCTGTCATAAAAGTCGATGACGTACTCGATGCCGAGGTTGAGACTTTGGGCAAAGCAATTGAGTCGCATCCTGCGTTCCCAGACCGCGTCAATGTGGGCTTTATGCAAGTGATGAATCAGCGCCATATTCGTCTACGTGTGTACGAGCGCGGTGTGGGTGAGACGCAAGCTTGTGGTACGGGCGCGTGTGCAGCAGTAGCCGTTGGTATACGTGAGGGTTGGCTCGATGAAGGTGAGGAAGTTCGCGCGCAGCTCTACGGTGGCAGCATGATTATCAAATGGCAGCCAGGTTATTCGGTTACGATGACGGGTCCGACCGCTTTCGTTTATGAAGGTGTATTTAGTCCAGATGGCCTGATGGCACAAGCAGGTCTTAAACCCAATGCTGAAGGCTGATAACTGTTGTTAGGCCAATCGTATAAATGCCAAGGATGGTTCTAATATGTTTATGTCTACCAATAAAAACATTCAGGCAGCGAGCTCAGCACCTTGGCTATCTACTGAGCTGGCTGCCACTATAGAGTCGGACGCTGCATTACGAGAGTTGCTCGCACCTGTGCATCGTTGGCTCAATACATTGTCTGTGCGCAACCATTCGCCGCATACTCTGACCGCTTATTTCGCTGGTTTGAATCAACTGGCGTTATTTTTGCGTGGTAAGCGTCTAACGTGGACACGCTGTGATAAACGGCAACTTGCCCAGCACATCAGTCAACGTCTTGATGAAGATAAGTTGGCGCTTGCCAGTGTCCAGCAAGAGTTGTCTGCGATTCGGCATTTTTATGGTTGGATGATTGAAGAAGCGCTAGCACGTATCAACCCAACCACTGGCTATCAGCTGAAGCGCAGTCCTAGACCGTTGCCTTCTATCGCTGATGTCGATTTGCTGACTCAGCTACTCGATCAAGAGATCCCTGATACACCAGAGCAAGCGCGCTTATGGTTACGTGACAAGGCTATGTTCGAATTGCTCTATAGTAGTGGCTTGCGAGTTGGCGAGTTGGTTGCACTCGATATGGCAGATGTGGACTTGTCTGAGTTACGGGTACGAGTCACGGGTAAGGGTAATAAAACACGCCTAGTGCCATTAGGGATAAAGGCCGCAGAAGCGATTAGTCGCTACCTACCACATCGTAATCTGTGGGTAGAGCAGATGGATAGCGCATTATTCATCAGTGAAAAGCTCGGTACCAGATTATCAACACGGGCAGTGCAGCAGCGTTTAAAAGTCGCTGCTACTCGTGCAGGTATTGCACAGAATATGTATCCACATCTATTGCGTCATTGTTTTGCATCACATATGCTGTCAGGCAGTGGCGACTTGCGCGCCGTACAAGAGATGCTCGGGCATAGTGATATTAGTACTACGCAAATTTATACCCACGTTGACTTTGCAAAATTAACGCAGGTTTATGATCGCGCGCATCCACGAGCAACTCATGCTCAAAATGAAGACTTGTCCTAGCAATTAGGCACGAAATCTACTGTAATTAATAATCTATGCCAAACGATGACAGTCAAAGATAGGCAGTTTCTGACGGCCTTGCTCTTGCGCTTGTTTGTCTAATGACGCCATGACGATGGCATATTGTTTATCCAACTCGCTATCGTCATAGCTTGCGATAACAGTACTATCAAACGCTGTAATAGCTGCATGCCCCCATGTCTGACGGGTACTACCATCTTGGTAGAGATGATCACCACCTTGCGCTGCGCCAATGACCATACATTGACTATCTAGAGCACGAGCACGTAACAACAACGACCAGTGCGCTTGTCCAGTCAAGTAAGTAAAGGCAGAAGGGGCACTCAATAGTTCAGCACCAGCTTGTCGCAGACGCTGCGCCAATGCTGGGAAGCGCAAATCAAAACATACCATCATGCCGAGCTGATAGACTGTATTGCCTACTGCTAATGGGGCAATTACAGTCTGTGTACCCGGCTCAAAGGTCGCCGCTTCATTATAGCTACCATGCTTATCAGCTACAGTTGCAGTAAACAGATGAATCTTATCGTAGCGTGCGACGCGGGTACCATCTGGTGCAAACAGCTGGCTCACTTGGCGCAATCTACCATCAGGAACGACAGTGCCATCAGGACGATAATGGCAGGGTAATGAGCCTGCTAGTACATGGATACCAGCAGTGCGTGCGTAATCTGCTATCGTCGCTGATAAGTCGTCAAAACGCTCAGCAGTAGCAGATTGCTGCCCCATGCTACAGCAGTTCTCAGGCAATACAACGAGCTCAGCACCTTGAGCTTGTGCATCTGTGATAGCGGCTTTGATATCTGCTAGATTATCCTCAACATTCTGCTGACTGTTCATTTGAATAGCAGCGATGTTAAGTTGATGGTTACTTGAATTCATGACAATATTCCTATTGGATGTGAGCTGTATTGGCCATTTACCGTAATTTATTTATTATAATATTTTCGCGGTAATGAGCAGACTGCTCGTATTTATGGATTGCTCATCCTTGCCAAGATGATAGTTTACTAGCGATAGCAAACCAAACGTATCCGGACAAAACATAAATTATCATAGCAAAATTGTGGCAAAAAATGCTATCGTCATGTCCTGATAAGATTTATGTCGTTACCTTTACTGACAGAATAAACACAATATCACTAAGATCGGAGTGCAATAAGCTGCCCATGAGTATGTCGTTCGGATTGGCGACCACGCTGAGCAACTCACAAAAGCTAACCCCGCAAATGCAGCAAGCCATAAAATTGCTGCAGCTCTCTAGTCTTGAGCTCGCACAAGAGGTTCAGGCAAAGCTAGATAGTAATCCATTACTTGAACGTATCGAAAATGATGACGAATACGACAGTGGTGACGATGAAATAGAGGAGTGGAGCGAGCCGTTGACGCTTGATAGCTGGAATCAAAGTAGCAGTGACTCATTCGACTCAGTACCTACTACCAGTACAGAGTACAGTGGCGATAGTAGCGATAGCTTCAGTGATAGTTTGGATAAGCTTCAACAGCCTAATATCGATGATAGTGCAATAGATGTAGATAACTACAGCAGTTCTGATGCCGATAGCTTTGATATAAGTAGCTTTGAAACGGATAACTACGCCTCTACTGCAATGGGCTCTGGCAATAGTAGGGGTGATGAAGATTTCGATAGTTACCAAGGCGGTACATCGTCTACCATTCAAGATCATGTGCGCTGGCAGCTGAACTTTAAGCGTTTATCAGAGGCCGATACGCTGATTGCAGAGTATTTAATAGACTCCATGGATGATATGGGCTTTATTCGAATTGATATAGATGAGCTGCTACAGAGCTTTGATACGATGGCAAGTTTCTATCAATGGGATGAGCGCGTTGAAAAAGAAGAAGTCTTAACTGTATTACGTATTATCCAGTCCTGTGATCCAGTTGGTGTGGGGGCGCGTCATTTAAGCGAGTGCTTATCGATTCAGCTATCCAAACTAGATGCCCACACCGAATACCTACAAGAAGCTCAAGCGCTATTATCAGCGAGCGAGCATTTAGTCAGTAATAACATCAAAGCACTGACTGAACGTACAGGGCTTGCACCAGAATACATCACACCTGCGCTTACGCTACTACGTACCTTAAATGCTTCACCAGGGCTATTGTTTCAGTCTAGCCAGCCCGACTATGCCCAGCCGCCTGAGAGCTACGATATTCCAGATGTGCTGGTCACACCTGTTAGAAACAATAAGGCGACAAGTAACTCTGAAGTAGAAGAGGATGGCTGGTATGTACGCCTCAATCCAGACACCCTACCAAAACTACGCGTAAACCAAGAATATGCCAACTTAGTCAAGCGCGGCGATGATAGCCCTGACAATCAATATCTGCGCGAAAACCTTACCGATGCTCGATTGTTTATTCGTAGTATCGAAGAGCGCAATCAAAACCTACTCAAAGTAGCGACTAGCATTGTACGCTATCAACAAGAGTTCCTGCAGCATGGTGCAACCGCCATGCAACCCCTAATATTAAAGGCAATTGCTGAAGAAGTTGACTTGCATGAGTCGACAGTCTCACGCCTTACCACCAGTAAAACCATCTTGACGCCGCAAGGGTTGTTTTCTTTGAAACACTTCTTCTCATCTCACGTAAGTAGTGCTGATGGAGATATCTCATCGACCGCTATCAGTGCCATGATTAAAAAGCTCATCGCTGACGAAGATCCCAAAAAACCATTATCAGACAGTCGTATCAAAGATGAGCTGTTAGCAGATGGTATCGATATAGCCAGAAGAACCGTCGCCAAATATCGTGAAGCAATGAATATTGGCTCGTCTACTCAGCGCAAACAGAAATATTAATTATCTAAGATCATCTTTCTACAAGGTTAATGGCTACCTGTCTGTATAGTGTAAACCAGATATAAAAAATAAAATTTTTTGATTATATAGAAACCAAGTAGAAATAATAGGTATTGTTACACTTAGTTACAATTTAATGGCTTGCTACTGGGCGATTTTCATGACAAATTAGAGTCATACCAACAACGAAAACCAAGTGCCGATTTATAGTATTTATTTACAGCTAATAAAGGAGACGATAAAAGGATACGTCGACACATTACTAGAGGCATTGGGATAGTTAGTGGTAAGGCAGGATGAGAAGAGCAAGAATGCTACCTCATCTGTTGATTGTAAGTTACAAATAAAAGGACAACAATATGAATGTTTCTATCAGTGGTCATCATATCAGCGTTACCGAAGCTATGGACACAGCAGTACGCGAGAAGCTTGAAAAAGTAGAGCGTCACTTCGATCAGATACAAAGTATTCAAGTGATTTTATCGTTAGACAATAGCGGTGCTAGCGACGGCGGTAAAAAGAGCCATAAAGCTGAAGCAATTATGCGTGTCTCGGGTCAAGAAATGTTTGTCCAAGCGTATGAAGATGATATGTATAAAGCCATTAACGAGATGGCAGACAAGCTAGATAGACAAGTACGTAAGTACAAAACCCGTCAAGAGCGCAAAAAGACTCAGGGTGCAGGACGCGATAGTCGCTATCAGGATCTAACCCCTGCAGAAGCAGTACCAGCAGCATAGTTCGAGTCTAAACTTTGAACATTATCGTTACAAGTTAGTGAAAGTAGACTAAGAGAATAAAAAATTTATAAGTAGCTACTGCACTAGTTTGTAATTGGCATAAAAAAAGACCTCTAACGTGTAATACGTTGAGGTCTTTTTTATCATTAGTAAACTTAGTTAGTAAACTTAGAACGAAAATGAACTAGCTATCAGCTCAAGCTTATCCGTCTAAACATTATTAACCACCGCCGACGGCTTGTACTACTTCTATATTCATACCTTCTACAATACGTAGTTGAGCAAGCTCGCTTTTTGGCATCAGATCGCCGTCGACTTCTACAGCGTAACGACCCTGACTAAGACCAAGCTCATTGATAACCAGTTGTACAGTCTGATGAGTGGTTTGCAAGCTTTTACCATTGACAGTAATGGTGCTCATATTAAATACTCCCTAATATTTTAAAATTCCTGTTTATCTGCTATTCACTGCGTATCTTTTGCTTTATTACTGATAGTTCGTTGCAGCTGATGCGAAGAGCTAAAAATAACAATAACTATTCGATTAAACAGCTCAGTTAACTGAACCTTTTAATCGAAAGGCAGAAACGGCCAACCATAGCCAACCTGCAATCATGAGAACGCCACCAATAGGCGTAATCGCACCGAACCAGCGCGGTGCACCAAGCGTCATGGCATACAAACTACCAGCAAAAATGATAATACCAATTTGTAGTAACCAAGCAGTCGTCTGAGTAATATATTTTAAACGAATTAGCAGACCGACAAGCAATAATCCTAGCGTATGTACGAACAAATACAGCGTTGCCGTATGCCACCATTCAAGTTGTTGGATGCTGACGCGGCCTTCTAAACCATGAGCACCAAACGCGCCCAGAGCAACAGCAATAGCCATATTAATTGCGGCAATACCGATCCAATTTATCATTGAACAGCTCGTATCATCTTAAGGCTACTGAATATCATCTGGCAAAATCACACTATCAATGGTCATCGCATCACGGATTTTGTCCATAGCATTTTTCTCGATCTGACGCACTCGCTCAGCTGAGATAGAGTAAACTGCTGCTAACTCATGCAAGGTGGATTTTTGCTCAGATAACCAACGCTGTTCGACGATATCACGCGAACGATCATCTAAAGTGCCCATCGCAGCGATGAGTGCTGATGAGTTGTTCTCTTCCCAATCCGCTTCCTCTAGCTGCTCAGCTGGATCAATTCCATCTTCCAAAAATAGTTGAGGGGCGTAACGACCATCATCATCGTCGCTTGACTGCGCCTCAAACGAAGCATCATAAGAGGTTAGACGTGATTCCATCTCTAACACTTGCTTGCGCGTGACATTCAAGTCATTAGCGATAGCGTCCGCTTCTTCTAGTGTCAGCTGATTGTTGGTTTTCTTAAGGCTGCGCAAGTTAAAGAACAGTTTACGATGAGCCTTGGTGGTCGCAACCTTGACGATACGCCAGTTGCGAATCACGAACTCATGAATTTCAGCTTTAATCCAATGTACGGCAAACGACACCAGACGTACGCCTTTATTCGGGTCAAAACGTTTGACTGCTTTCATCAATCCTAAGTTACCTTCTTGGATTAAATCTGCTTGCGGCAATCCGTAACCCGAGTAGCTACGTGCGATATGAATCACAAAACGTAGATGCGACATCACTAGTAGTCGAGCGGCTTCGACATCACCTTCATCATAATAGCGATGCGCCAGCTCTTGCTCTTGTACCGGCGTTAGGATTGGGATTTGATGGACAGTATTGATATACGCACCCAAGTTGACCCCTGGCGCTGACAGGTGAGTTGGCATAGCTGGTACTAAGTCACGCGTACTGGTGTTGCCCAATGTACTCGCGTCATAGGGTGGTCGCTGAGCAGCGGCCTTTAATGCAGCATCGCGTGCATCATTTTTTATAGGAGCTGAGCCATCTTTTTTATTTGTATTTACAGCATCAGTAGAAGTATTAGCCATATTCTTGACCTTGGTTAAATAGTTAAGCAAATAGTCAGATAAAAATCTTTATGATTTAATTGTAAAGGATAGCAGCGCTTAGTTGCTATCAGTTTTGGTAATGATGAAGTGATATATTGTAGCGAAACGCTGTAATGATGTGCCATCAACTGACGAGTGATCAGTAACTTCATTGACCACTAGCTTTAAATAATCTGCCGACTGTGATTGCTGACTTTGTCGACAAAACGCTGTGATATCAGCTTGCGAGTTGGGGTCAGTTGCAACCACATACAGTGATTCGCCAACTGTTACGTCACGTAATGCGACCTTAGTTTTTAACAATGGCATCGGGCATGCAAGACCGCGTCCATCAACAAAACCTTTTATATTTAGTTCAGATTGCGCTGTAGCTAAATCATCTGAATTATGACTTTCAGTCGGTAGTAGCTCTAGTAAACTCGCAATGTCATTCTGCTGTGCATCAGTCAAATTCGCTGATAACTGTATAGAGTGCGACACACGTTTGATGACTAATTCACTAGCAGCGGGCATAACTTAAACCTTGTAGATGTCTATATTTTAATTTGTTTTATCAGCGATAGGCTTTGATATTGAGTACGAACATAATCCATCAATCATAAATTATGAGGTCGTCATAACAGCCATCACAGTCATCTAAACCTACTATCATTGCTGCTTATTATACCAAATAGACAATGTATAGTTGCAGTTGAATATAATCAACGCTGCGTTCGGTTCACTAGAATCATATAACCAAGAGTTGCCCGATTAATAGTTATACGATTGAAACTTACTGCATAAATAATATTCCAATGAATAATTACACAGCCATGTTGCGCAATCGTGACGGGTGGCTAAGTTATTGGTAGTTAAGTTCATTGTAGAATTGACCTTGGATAAACAAGCTCGTATAGTCGAAAAGACGTCGTTAATTATCTTATAGGATATACACTTGTACCAGGCTAATAGAACGAAGCGACCCGACAGTAACAACTCTTTAGTAGCCACAAATTCTGTAGGCTTGCCGATTATGCTGTCTAAGCAAAAAGGTAAACGTCATTTTATGAGTGTAGCTTTGCCAAATAGTATCAAGGTAGGACTGTCAATAATGCTACTAGCCATAGCCAGCGGTGCACATAGTCGTGAGAGTCAAACTCTGCCATTTGCTGATAGCTCGTGGCAAGTCACAGATCCGCAAACGCTAGATCTACCAAATCTGCGCGGGCAAGGCTTAAGCTTTGCTGAGCAATATCAAAACAAAATGCTTGGCGAATGGTCATTACAGAATATCAATGGCCGCGTCAGAATGGAGCATGATCCTTGGGTACAGGAAACGATAAAAGACATGACGTGGCGTCTCAATGCCCAAGCTCGGCAGCAAGCACCACTTGGCGTCGTTATCATTGACAACCCCAGTATCAATGCCTTTGCAGCGCCTGGCGGCGTAATAGGTATCAATACTGGAACGATACTGTCAGCTAGTAGCATGGATGAGCTGGCGAGCGTCGTCGCGCATGAAGTTGCGCATATCAGTCAACGACACTACGAGAGCGGCGCTGACGAACGTAAAAAAGCCTTGCTAATGCAGCTAGGCGGTATGTTAGCTGCGATTGCTGCCTCAGCTGTCGATGGTGATGCCGCTGCGGCTGTGATGATGGGCAGTCAGACAGCCTCTATGAATAGCAGCATGGCGTTTAGCCGCAGTAATGAACGCGAGGCTGACCGAGTAGGGATGCAGATTATGACCCAAGCGGGTTATGATCCTCGGGCGATGCCACGGTTCTTTGCCACGATGAATCAGCAGAGTCAGTTAAACCAAGTTGAGAATCAATTTTTACCGAGCTTTGTACGCTCACATCCTCTGAGTAATGAGCGGTTGAGCGAGTCACAAAGTCGCGCTCAGCAGTATCCAGCGCTCTCATTGAGCCAGCAGCAGCGCCATCAAGCATTGTTTGATTTACTGTATTGGCGTGTTCAAGTGACTGGTAAACATGCATCCGAAGTCACACTGACAACAGCTGCCAAAAACAGTCTCGGGGCCAAACTTGCGCTAATGCATTGGTATGGAGAGCAGCAGCGTTTTACAGATGCTAATAAGGTATTGGCGGAGATAAATGCGTTATCAAGCACGCAGCGTCAAAATTTAGAGCCTCTATTGTCGATTACCCACAGTCAGTTATTAAGTGAACAAGGCAAATGGCAACAAACCGTAGATGTCTTAGAGAGCCAACAGCGCCTATATCCTGAGCGCCGTGATTTACGTCTTTATCTGGCCGAAGCACTGACTAACAGTAATCAACCGATAAAAGCCCAAGCGTTGTTGAAGCCACTAACAGAACAGCAGCCAAGCGACCGTTACGCATGGCAAAGCTTGCAACTTGCCAATGAAAAACTTGCTAAGACCACCACCTCACCACAGTTAGCCAATATCGCGACGATTAATGCATTGCGCTATCGCAGTTATGATCAGCTATGGAATGGGCGTTATGAGAGTGCGCTGACCTCTTTGACACAGGCCAAACAGTTGACGGAAAATCTGCAAACTACGGAACAATCTACTAGTGCGCGTCCGTTATTGGCTAATATTAATGCAGAACTCAAAGCAATAATAACCGCCAAAGACTTTAAGCCTTAGGCGGTTATTTGTACAGAGTAGCCTGCCAATCAATAGCAAATGCTAGCCTTGTAACGCGTCTTTAACCATTTTAGAAATCAAAGCAGGATCAGCACGGCCAGCTGTTTTGTTCTTTAAGACACCCATGACGCTGCCCATATCGCGCATAGACGTAGCACCTTGCTCAGCGATTTCAGCATTTACCAATGCCATGATCTCATCTTGATTCATTTGCTGCGGCATAAACTCGTTGATGATATCAATCTCAAACTGCTCTTTGGTGGCCAAGTCATCACGGCCATTTTCTGTAAAGATAGTTAGTGACTCTTGACGCTGCTTTAGCTGCTTTTGCAAAACTTCTAATACTTGCGCATCATCAAGTTCTGTCTGACGGTCAATCTCGATTTGTTTCACTACTGACTGTACGTTGCGCAGTACTTTGACGCGCTCAAGCTCACGAGCTTTCATTGAAACTTTGATATTGTCTGATAACGTCTGTTTAAGTTGGCTCACTGCTATTATCCTTATCGATCTGTTAAATGCTATTCGTTAGAGGTCGTTTGTTAAATTTTTAGAACAAAACCTGCTGATAGTGGTTTTAATAAAAAATTATGTCAGCAGTAATAACAAAAATTGTAGCATAAAAAACGCCACTGATATCGATTGATAACAGTGGCGTTAGTGTAGCGCTTGTACTTAGCTAATCAGATTACTGATTAGTACATACGAGTGGTACGAATAGTTTCGCGTTGTAACTTCTTCTTATAACGCTTTACGGCAGCAGCTTTTTTACGCTTACGTACTTGCGTTGGTTTTTCATAAAACTCACGCTTACGTACGTCTGATAATACACCAGCTTTTTCACAAGCACGTTTGAAACGACGGATAGCGATATCAACTGGTTCGTTTTCTTTAACCTTAACTGCAGGCATGAAGACTCCTCGATTAGGATGAGATATAAGGGCATTAGTTTGGCTGTGTATTAGTATTTAGCCGTAATATCTCAAGATTACAGGCATCAGCTCAAACTAGGACAATTCTCACGCATTAGCGTAAGGGCAGGTATTTTAATAAAAAATACCAACAAAGTCAATGATTTTAAACATTTATTGCTGATAAGGTATTCAATTAGATGGCTATTTGAATTTGGCTCTCAAACTATGAATTCGACATATATACAACGCTTTATCAATAAAAAACCCCTACCATCTATAACGGTTTGATTGGAGTTTATGCTATGATAATTCCCATATTATAGGGTCTATTGAACATTCAAATATTAGGGCTGCTGATGGCTAAAGTTACACCAAACTAGGCGAAAACCGACGATAATGTCGAGACCTTAGCTAGGTTTTCAACAACGGTTGGGGTGATTTTAGCATCAGCCTTGAGAACGGATCGAGCAAAGCACTGCTTTGCCCGTTCGCAAGGCAAGAGCTGTGCTCGAGTGGAGGGCAGTACTCTTTTTTGCCAATATATGGCGAAATAATTTAACCTAGAATGACTAGGCTTCAACAATTTCACTGTATATTGTCTAAAAAATAGTGACTGCCAGCACCCCATTTGAAAGTTCAATAGACCCTAGTAAGCCTATGAACCGTTTTGTGTGTATTTTATTGAGGATGTTGGAATGAAAAAAACAGTATTTAACACGGCATTAAGCACGGCACTTATCGTAGCTTTAGGTGTGAGCGTGAGCGCTTGTAGTGGCGGCGAAGAGCATGAAGAAGTAATGGCAATCGATCGCGTTGACGAAGCTGCTGAACTTGCCATCAAAAATGCGCCACCAGCTGAAGAAATGGAATTCCCAGAGACAGCACCAATGCCAGCAGCTGATGCAGCGGGTACAGAAGCTGACGGTACAGCTACTGCCGAAGCAGGAACGGCTGACGCTGATACTGCAGAAGCAGCCGCTACCGATAGTACGGATACAGCCGCTGCTCCTACTGACAGCGCCGATATGGCGGCTACTGACGACACAGCTGCAGCCACTGCCGAGTAACTTCGTGCTGACTTGACTATTAGCTCAATGGACTATTAAACAGTCGTTGGTCGTATATGTAAGTACTTTAAGCTGATATAACGCATCTCTAATTGATTGCAGACTGACTAAGTAAGGGTAAAACCATGATTGATATACAACCGTACATGAACAAGCTGAAATTGTCTGTAATCAGCATGAGTGTGGTATTTGCTGTGAGTGCTTGTAGCGGTGATAACACAGCTACGGAAGAGCCTGCAGCAGCCGATGAGCCTGCTACCGCTGTAGAAGAAACAGCTGTAGCCGAAGGCGCGACGCTTGAGACTGTGGATGAGTCAGGAACAGAATCAGCAACAGAGTCTGCCGACATAGTAGATGAGGCAGTGGCAACACCTGAAACTGATTCTGAGCCTGAAGTGTTGGCAGCAGATGCAGGTGCCAAACTGTATGAATCAAACTGTCAGGTGTGTCATGCTGCAGGTTTGCTCGATGCGCCAAAGTATGGTGATACAGCAGCTTGGACAGCTCGTCTAACCAAAGATAAAGAGACGCTATATATGCACTCGGCTAAAGGCTTTAATAAAATGCCAGCGCAAGCGGTAAATGGTGTGACCGAAGCACAAGTTAAAGCAGCAGTTGATTATATGCTAGCGTCGGTAAGCTGATACGGTATATATAGAGTATGTCAGCTATTGAAATTTGCTAAACTGGCCGTCATTGTGACTGACAATGACGGTTTTTTTATGCACGTTTTTTGTCATGCCAGTCTGAGAATATACAGCTGTATCAAGCGAATTTGAGATAGTGTGTGACTGGCTGTATTCGTTATCCAATTTCTCAAAATGATGTAAGATAAAAGTGCGATAAAAATAGCACGAAAACGAAAGTATAAAGGCAAAAGTATGAAAGTATTGGGCTTAGAGACTTCTTGTGATGAGACGGGGCTGGCGATTTTTGATAGTGAGCAAATAAATAGCGACAACCAAGGTTTGGTCGGGCAAGTACTGTACTCTCAGATTGAGCTGCACGCACTTTATGGTGGCGTTGTGCCTGAGCTTGCTAGCCGCGATCATATTCGTAAGCTCGTGCCGTTATTGAATGAGCTGCTAGAGCAATGCGATATGAAAAAAAGCGACATCGATGCGATTGCCTATACTAAAGGACCTGGTCTTATTGGTGCATTGATGACAGGCGCACTATTTGGACGTAGCTTAGCTTATGGTTTGGATATTCCAGCGATTGGTATCCATCATATGGAAGGGCATCTTTTGGCACCGCTTATGGGTGCAAACCCTCCAGCATTTCCTTTTGTCTCGCTACTAGTATCTGGTGGGCACACGTTACTGATTGCTGCTCACGGTGTTGGGCAATATGAGATATTGGGTGAGTCGATAGATGATGCGGCGGGTGAGTGCTTTGATAAAGCAGCTAAAATGTTGGGTCTGCCTTATCCTGGCGGCCCTAATATTGCCAAACTGGCAGAAACTGGTAATCCTGACACTTACACACTCCCAAGACCAATGCTACATCGGGGTCTAGACTTTTCGTTTAGTGGTATGAAAACAGCCGTGCATAATCTTATTAAAGATACGCCACATTCAGGAGGGTCGGGTAATGGCGCTGACAGCGATCCACAGATTCGTGCTGATATTGCCGCTAGCTTTCAGCATGCAGTGGTCGACACGCTAGTGAAGAAGTGCGTCAAAGCACTCAAGCAAGCAGATATGAGCCGCTTAGTAATTGCGGGCGGGGTCAGTGCCAATACTCATCTGCGTGAGATGTTAGAGGCTGAACTGGCTAAAATCAATGCAACGGTTCATTATGCACCGCCTGCGCTATGTACGGATAATGGCGCGATGATTGCTTATGCAGGTTTTGAGCGCTTGCAAGCAGGACAATCTGATGATTTGGCCGTTAGCTGTATTCCGCGTTGGCCGATGACAGAGTTGCCAGCCGTATAACTGAGTATTTGGTCCAACACGTTTATATGAATTAAGGACAGTCTATGCAGTGGCTTGCTATTGGTTTGGGCGCAGCATTTGGTGCTTGTCTGCGAGCTTGGCTATCGCGTTTTAATGCCTTGCACGGTTGGGTGCCACTCGGTACTCTGAGCGCCAATATCTTAGGCGGACTGCTGATAGGGCTGGCGCTAGTGTGGTTTGAGCGCATGGGTAGCAACTTATCTGATCATGTGCGCGTGTTTGTGATTACCGGATTTTTGGGTGGGTTAACTACCTTTAGTACGTTTAGTGCAGAGGTATTTGGCTTTATCCATGACGGGCGGCTGCTGGCAGGTTTAGCGCTCATCGGCTTGCATGTTGGACTGACATTATTAGCAACCGCGCTTGGCTTTTATTTCTTTAAGCTAGTTTTGTAGGCGTTGATAGATATTAATCGTTTAAGAGTCTGTTATAAGTGGTTCCATTATACCAGTCTGTTATAAGTAGTCTATTAATACGTTTGGAGAGTGAATTAGCTGGTTCCTTTGGGGTATACTCTCTATTGAAAAGCCTTGAATCAAAAGCTATCACTGGCTACTTAGAAAGCTCGAATTGTACTTTTCCTCATCCACTTACAAAATCGCATACAAGCCATAAATATTATGAATAAAAGACCAGCTCTGCTTGTATCAGACCAAAACCTAAAGTTAGTAACTCAATTTTTGATGATAACTTATGTTCTTTGTTTATTATTACCTGCTTATAAGCTAAGTATAATGGTAGGGAGTGGTGAAGACGGTGGAGGTATGGGTACTCTAATATTGGGTACGTTATACTTACCTTTTGGTCTGATGTTTGGAGACTACGGAATATTAGCTGTTTGTGGAAACTATATATTCTTCTACCTTGTTGTTCGATTACTTACCATACCAAACTATTCGACCAAATTTTCAGTCATTTTAGCCATCTTGTTGTTATGTTCGATAGCTCTAAGTTTTTATGATGTTTTTCCTGTCGGCTACACTTCAAATGGACATATAGTGGCATGGGGATATGGTGCTTTTGCTTGGTATTTTAGTTTGTGTGCCATGTCTTTTTTAATGCTTTATCGTTTTTTTCTTAAAAGAACACCGCACATTTCATGGTTTATATTGGCATTGGTAGTAAGCTTCTTGTGCTCTCTAGGTTTGCGATATTATCAATATCACTATTGGGCCGATGAGTACCACAAAAAGTATTTCTTTGACGCTGTATGGTTGATGCGTATGCTGAGCCACATTGGGAATGTTTAAGATTCAACAATCTGAGAGAGTATGGAAATTCCGAGGTGCTTCATACATCTGCCAGATCGATTCCTGTATAGCGCACCAAACACGATTTTATGAGATAAGCGCAAGATTGAACGATCTATCCACTACCCAAAGTTGGACGTTAAGAACGGCACACCCTCGCCATGATATTGAACGTCAAAACAGACATAAAAAGCCTTAGCTAGGCTTTGAGAGATGAAAATGAAAAAAAGTAGCAAGATAATTCTATTTTCCTTGATAGCTGTGCTATTTTTAGCTCTTGGTGTTGGGCTATATGTTCTTTATCAAGGCTATCTAGTGATTTTACATTCTGTCTAGTAAGTAGCTTTAAGGATAATAAAAGAATGAATCAAGTCAAAAAACCTTCGAGTTAATCACAATAATTACATTCATAAGTACATTGACAGCGACCATCAATATATAAAAAATTTAATATCAATAACTTAGGTTCCGTGTTCAAGTCCTCACTAGGGAACCATTATTTACCATAACATTCATTACGATATGAAAAGGTGATTAATATTTTATAACTATAAGAAAGTAATTAGTAATGAAACTATAGCGGCTTCATAATCCCTTCCAATAAACTGGCAAACCCCTGCATATAGGCCGTATTTCGACTTGAAGTACGCGTTGCGGCGTATAGCTGACAATGCACACCTTTTCCTAGTGGTCGCGAGACGACCCAGCCTTTTCTCTCATATTCAGCAACCACCCAATCAGGCAATGCTGCTACGCCGCGTTCACTAGCAACCAATTGAATCAGCATTGCCGTCAGCTCTGTCGTACGAACACTCTCAAAGCTTACTTGTGCTGGCGTCATAAAGTTAGCAATGATATCGAGGCGTTTGGCTTCTACGGGATAGGCAATCAATGTCTCATTAATCAAATCATCTGGTTCAATAAATTTTTGAGCAGCTAAATCATGCGTTGGTGAAAGTACCAAACGACTCTCATATTCAAACAATGGCTGATAGCTGATACCGTCGAGCGGTAAATCACTGGTAGTGATAAGCAGATCAATATCACCTTCCATGAGTAGATGATGCGGCTCAGGCTCAAACCCTGTGGCAAAGTCTAGCTCGACATCCGACCATTCACGGCGATAGTGGTTCAGTATTGGCATGAGCCAATCAAAGCAGCTGTGGCACTCTGATGCTAGGCGTAATCTACCTGCTTGACCGTGTGCTAAGCGTTTAAGATTTGATTTAGTGCGAGTAACTTGCGGTAGGATATTGTCTGCCAATGCCAATACTGCTTTACCAGCTGGCGTAAAACTAAGCGGGCGCGTCCGACGATTGACTAAGCTGATGTCGTAATAGTTCTCAAGCTCTTTTAATTGATGCGAAACGGCCGAGGCAGTAACGTGTAGCTCATCCGCCGCTGCTGCAAGTGAACCATGCGCTCGTAGCGCGGTTAATGTATTAAGATGACGTAGCTCAAGCATAATATGACCTAACCGCTAAGGTGAGAAAAATTCATTATAGTCAATATAGCGCTGACTTTCACTCATAGTCCATTATTAATGAGTAGTTAATAAGCAATTAGTCAGCAATCAATATCTAGCGCTTGCGTAACAATAACTGTGAGATAACGACCAATACTAGTGAAGCAACCAGTAATAAAGTACCAATGGCGTTGACTTCTGGCTTGAGTCCTACGCGCACCATAGAATAAATGCGCAGCGGTAAAATCTCATAACTAGGCCCTGTGACGAAGGTCGAAACCACCACATCATCTAGCGATAGGGTAAAAGCCAGCAACCAACCCGCCATAACCGCAGGCAAGATAACGGGAATCAATACGGTGCGCACCATGGTTGATTCGTTAGCACCTAAGTCGCGTGCCGCTTCCATCAAGCGCTCATCTAAACTACTCAACCGCGCAAAGACGGTAATCACAACAAAAGGTAGGCAAAAAGTAATGTGCGCCAATAGCAGCGAGACAAAGCCCAATTGCAAACCAATCAATAGGAACAGCGTCAATAACGAGATAGCGAGTACAATCTCAGGTGACATCATCAGGACAAATAGCAATCCATTTAATAAGCCTTTACCGCGAAAGTTATAACGATGTAACGCCAGCGCTGTAAGCGTGCCTATCAAAGTCGAGACGGTGGCTGCCACCAATCCTAAGACAATAGAGTGCCAAAAGGCCTCGAGCATTGCTTGGTTATTAAATAGCGACTCGTACCACTTTAGGCTAAAGCCGCCCCAGTTATAGCCGATTTTTGACTTATTAAAGGACATTACCACTAAGACAATGATGGGCAGGTACAACAAGGCATAAATCAGTCCGAGATAGCCTTTGGCAGCGATACTGCCAAGCTTGAGCGTACGAATTTTGTTGTTCGGTGAGCTATAAGACATTAGGCCACCTCGTTAAAGTCAGTCTTGCCAATACGGCGACTACTGGCACGGTAGGCTAGTAATAATACCGCCATCGCTAGTGTCAATAAGACGCTGGCCGCAGCACCAAATGGCCAGTCACGCGCATCCAGAAATTGGTTTTTAATAATATTACCGACCAATAAATTACGAGAACCACCCAAGATGTCTGCCACATAAAACATGCCCATCGCAGGCAATAGCACGAGCAGTACACCAGAGATAATCCCTGGTGTCGTTAATGGCAATACCACATGCCAAAAGGTTTGTGTTCTGGATGCGCCCAAATCTTGCGAGGCCAATAGCATATCATTGCGTAAGTCTGTAAATACTGCATATAGCGGTAGCACCATAAACGGGAATAACAAGTAAGTTAGTCCTGCGATCACTGCGCCTTGGGTATATAAAATATCGATTGGCGTATCGATTACACCGATGGCTAGCAGAGACTTATTGATCAACCCGTTATTGGCAAATAGTAATTTGAGCGCATATGTCCGTACCAAGGAGTTGGTCCAAAATGGCAGTATCAGTAACATCATAAGCAGCGGCTGCCAACGTATTTTTGCTTTGGAGATCAGCCATGCAAAAGGGTAGCCCAGCAGCAGACAGATGACCGTTGTAATACCTGCCATCCATAATGAGTGGACAAATACCTCAAAATACAATGGGTCAATCATACGCACATAGCTGTCGATACTGACAGGTAAACTGATAAAGGCGCTGCTATCGCGGGTCAAAAAACTGACAGCGATGACCAAGATATTTGGCAACAGCGCAAATATCAGTAGCCAACCCCAAATTAGCCAAAGTGTAGCGGTACGAAATGGACTTTTACTGCCTAAGTGGTTGCGAGCCATCAGCTACCATCCTTTTGTGCAGTTATATCTGGCACAGTTTCAGAGTCTTCTGGCAATACCCACTCCCAGCCATCTACCCATGAGACTTTGACGCCCTCGTTTAGTTTGTAATCGAAGCTCGGGTCATCTTCATCAAAAAACTCAGAGGCCTTAATAATATGACCATTTGCCAGTTCGATAATCGAATCTAAGGTGCTACCTTTATAGTTACTTTCGATGACACGGCCTAGCAGTCCGCTATGCTCGTTATCTTTTGGATCATATATTCGTAGATCTTCGGGACGAAGTAGTAAATTAACGATATCGCCCGCTTGCACATCATTGGCAAAATTGGGACGACGTAAGTTGCGTAAGGTGGTTGGCCCTTCTTGTGCTTGCGCTTCGCAGACTTCGACCTCGATACGTCCGTTGGTCACTTTGCCATCGCGATCTGGCTGGTCTGGATGGACACCTTTTACCTCAGCTCTGAACAAATTGGTCTCGCCGATAAATTTGGCAGTAAACAGATTGGCAGGGGTTTCATAGATCTCGATAGGCGTACCGATTTGCTGGAACGTGCCATCTTTCATCACGGCAATACGGTCTGACATCGACAGCGCTTCTTCTTGGTCATGGGTCACGAAGACAAAGGTAATGCCTAGCTCACGTTGCAGACGTTTTAGCTCAGACTGCATTTGTAGGCGCAGTTTGTGATCGAGTGCGGATAATGGTTCATCAAGCAATAGCAGTTTAGGACGGTTAATGACCGCACGAGCAATGGCAACTCGCTGCTGTTGACCACCAGACAAATCTTGCGGCTTGCGGTTGGCTAAATGTTCTAGCTGTACCATCGCTAGCATCTCGCTAACACGTCTTTGGATTTCATCTTTTGGGACTTTTTTCAGCTTTAGGCCATAAGCCACATTTTGGGCGACGCTCATGTGAGGGAACAGCGCATACTGCTGAAATACGGTATTGACCGGACGTTTATCGGCGGACAAGCCCGCCATCTGTACGCCATCCAAATATATCGCTCCAGCGTTCGGCTGCTCAAAGCCTGCAATCAAGCGTAGTAATGTTGTCTTACCACAGCCTGATGGGCCAAGTAACGTCAAAAACTCACCATGCTTGATATCAAGGTTGATATCTTTTAAGACTTCAGTTTGATCATAAGTTTTTTTTAGACCAGTCAGTTGCAGCAGCACCTGATCATCATGAGGTGACGCAGAGGTGTTATGCGTATTTTGAGATAAATCGGTCATAATATCTGTTCCTAAGCGTCCAATATCTGTATACAGCTGGCTGTCATTATAGGGATTGTCATGAGCGTAAGCACGATTTGATTACTGTCTGAATGCTGCCCATTATAACAAACCCTTGGTATAAGTCAGTGCAAGTTCATTATAAGTTACGCGAGTCATACTGTCGTAGCAGCGATATATACAGCTGTATTTTTAGATGTGACTACATTCACCTAGCGATATTTAGACAAATGTTTTTACCGTTTTTGGGTTTTTATTCCTATACAATCACGTTATGGCTGACAAACATTATTAGCCTGATAGTTTGACGATAATTAGTCAGTCTGTGCTGGAATACATGTATGCAAAACAGCTTATAACTCTAATATTATTGATGATAAAGGATCTCTCATGCCTACCGATATACGTCCAACCACAGGTCAAGAAGCACTTGAGCTTTTAAAAGCAGGTAATGCACGCTACGTTGATAGCCTCACCAGTACCGATGAGTATATGCAGCGCCGTCCAGAGTTGGTCAAGGATCAAAATCCATTGGCCATTATTTTGGGTTGCTCGGATGCACGAGTACCCGTTGAGATTGTCTTTGATCAAGGTTTGGGAGATTTGTTCGTTATACGAGTCGCAGGTAATGTGGTTGCACCATCGCAGATTGGTTCAATCGAGTTTGCAGCCGAAGCCTTTGGTACGCAACTGGTGGTGGTACTTGGACACTCGAAATGCGGTGCTGTCACGGCTTGCGTTGAGACACTGATTAATCCTGAACAAAACTATTCACCTAACTTGCAGTCCATCGTAGATCGTATTCGTCCAAGCGTTTATAACTTGCACGAATTGGCAACTGCCAATGGTCAAGACGTCGATGCAGACGAGCTGGTCGACCGCTCTATCCGCGCTAACGTACGTATGTCAGTCAGTCAGCTAAAGCATGGCTCACGTGCATTAGAGGACTTAACCAATAGTGGTCAGCTATTGGTAGTCGGCGCTGAATATGATCTAGAGACCGGAAAGGTACGATTCTTAGACAGCTAATATATCTAAATATGAACATATTTTGTTCATATCCTTACAAAACCCTATCAATTATTTTGCCAATTTTTATTATGATGAGAGACAGCAGTGAATCATGACAGTCGTGATTCGCTTATTTATAACACTCTTTTTTGAATAACCTTAGGATAACTATGTCTACTAACGATAATAATTCGACCATCGCACAGCCTGCGAGCAGTATCAGTGTAGATGGCGTCAAGTCAATCTCTACGCAAACGACAGGTTTTACGTTTAATCACACCATGCTGCGTGTCAAAGATCCTGTTAAATCGCTAGCGTTTTACACTGGTGTCTTGGGTATGACCTTGCTTGCCGTTAAGAAGTTCCCTGACATGGGATTCGATTTATATTTCTTGGCTAAGTTGACCGAAAGCGAGCGCGAAAACTTGCCAACTGGCGATGACTTAGAAATCTTTGCTTTCCGTCAACGTGGCATCTTGGAGTTGACGCACAACTACGGCACCGAGACAAAAGCTGACTTTAGCTATCATGACGGCAATCAGGATCCACAGGGTTTTGGTCATATTTGTTTTAGCGTTCCAAGCTTGGATGAAGCGGTTGCTTGGTTTGATAAAAACGACGTCGAATTTAAAAAACGTCCAGAAGATGGCAGTATGAAAAACATTGCCTTTATCAAAGATGTAGACGGCTACTGGATCGAAATTGTTCAGGCCGATTTGATGGGCTAATTGTCAGAACGACAGCATCTATTAAGAGTCAGAGCGACAGTAACTATTAGCATAGGTGCATTGATAAAAATAAATAGAATAAAGGAGTATCACCCAGATGCCTACCTCTGAGGCAGACACGACACTGAGTGCTGAGACAGCTGCGCAGTCTACGACAACGGATGGATTGACCTATCAAAGCATTCTTGGTTCGGCAAATGAGATATGGGTTGGCTTTGTTGAACGCATCCCATATTTTGTCGCATCAATTATCGTTATCCTAATTTTTTGGTTCTTATCGATTGTCTTCAAAAAAATCGTTCACAAATTATTAGGCAGTCGTAGTCGGCATCAGAACTTGGTCAAAGTGTTTCAGCGGGTAGGCGGGGCGCTTATTTTCTTTATTGGTTTTATGATAGCGATGGTTATTGCGGTACCAGGGTTTACTCCTGCTAAGCTGATTGGCGCGCTCGGTATCGGTTCTGTGGCTATCGGTTTTGCTTTTAAAGATATCTTCCAAAATTTGCTCTCTGGTATCTTGCTGCTAATTTCAGAGCCGTTTCGTATCGGTGATCAGATTGTCTCAGGCGACTATGAAGGAACAGTCGAAGATATCAAAATCCGTGCAACCACCATCAGGACTTATGATGGCCGTCAAGTGGTGATTCCAAATTCAGATCTTTATACTTCAGCATTGACCGTTAATACTGCTTATAAGCAGCGCCGTCTGCAAGTCGCAGTTGGTATCGGTTATGAAGATGATATTGAAGCGGCTAAAGCTGAGATTATAAAAGCATTAGATAAGATAGAGAGCGTCTCAAAGAAAGCAACGCCAAGCGTAATTGCTACTGGTTTTGGCGGTTCGTCCATTGATCTAATGGTACGTTGGTTTATCGAAGATGGTACGCAAGCCAACAAAGTTGCCTCGATTCATCAAGTAATTGTAGGTATCAAAAACTCATTGGATGCAGCGGGCGTAAACATTCCATTCCCAATACGTACGATTGATTTGAGTGATCCTTCAGTGAGTGCAATCGTTAATAAAATGAACGAGCAGCAAGACGTTGTGGATGTGAATAAAACAGTGGCAGAGTAGGGCGCTCGGTGAAATATTTAATTAGTTTCGAAACTTTGATTTCCACAATATTTAGAAAACTAAAAAACCGCCACATCAATTGATATGGCGGTTTTTTTATACGTGTCTACTTGCTATAAGTACAAAGCTTTATTCGTCTTTTGCTCTAAAGTCGGTATGGCATGATTTACAGCTTGCACCAACTTGTCCAAAGGCAGGTTTAACATCGTCCATGCTAGTGGCGTTTTGGGCGGCGGCGTTTAGCTCAGCAGTGACTTTTTGAAAGTTTTCCGCTTCAGCACTGAAACCATCAGCATTAGACCAAACCGCTTCAGTAGCATTACCTACCGCTTCTGGATCTTCAAAATGACTCCAAGGCTTGGCGGCATCTTTTGCTAAGAACGCCGCTTGCTCTTTAAATACATCGGCATCAAATGTGTCAGGTGCTTTTGCCATATCACCCATGACGCTCATTGCATCGCCCCAGTTTTTCATGGTGTCTTGACGCGCTTGCACGTCAGGATTAGATCCTGTTGAAGTGCTACAGGCCGTTAGACCTAGTGCAGCTGCCATCAAGGTAACGCTAAACAGAGATTTGAAAGATTTGTTGGTATGAACCTGTGCCATATGACTTACTCCTTTAAACTTGGCTAATAGTAAGCGCGATTACAAACGCTCGCTTTGACTTAAAATATAGTTATACAAAATACTGCCTAAAATTCTTTTGAGCACAGTTGCTAATAAAGAACGTCTTCTATTGTAACGGTTATCTGGGCGATGGGAATTATATAGTTGTTATATCCTCGTAATATTTTAAATAAGCATACCTTAACTTGGTTGTTACTGCTTATAATTGGTTATGATGATTGTATTGGTAAATACACGACATGTTTTTACAATAATAACGTGAGAGTTGCTCGTTTGAATGGTACTGACAATAAAAAAGGCCGGCGATAGTAGCTGACCTTTTTAATATTTTCCAAAAATATAAATACCGTGATATTTACGAAACTTATAGTGCCAACCAATCACGCGGCTTTAGATAATAATCGGTCAACTCAAATTCTGGCGTTCCTTCAGCAGGCTCAAAACGATAGCGCCAGCTGGCAAGCGGCGGCATACTGACTAGAATTGACTCGATACGTCCGTTACTCTGTAGTCCAAATAGCGTGCCACGATCGTAGACCAGGTTGTATTCGACGTAGCGACCACGGCGATAGAGCTGAAACTCGCGCTGCGCTTCAGTATAAGGCGTATTTTTACGTTGTTCAAAAATCGGCATGATACCGTCAAGATAACCGTTGCCCACGGCTTTCATAAAGTTAAAGCAAGTCTCAAAGTCCCAGCCACGACTCTCGGTACTGACGTCATCATAAAACAGACCACCAATACCGCGCTGCTCATCACGATGGCGCAGATGAAAATACTCATCACACCACTGTTTAAAATCAGCGTAAATATTGTCCCCAAAAGGCGCACACAAGTCATGACAAACTTGATGCCAGTGTACACAATCAGCGAGTACTGGATAGAATGGCGTTAAGTCAAAACCACCACCAAACCACCAAATAGGTGCTTCACCTTCCGCTTCCGCTACGAATAAACGCACATTGGCATGGCTCGTAGGCACGTTTGGATTTTTGGGATGGACAACCAGTGATACGCCCATTGCTTGAGCTTTACGTCCAGCGATATTAGGGTGACGCGCGGTCGCCGAGGCAGGTAGGTTATGTACATGAATATGGCTAAACATGACGCCCGCTTTTTCGATGACCTCGCCATCTGCTAATACGCATGACCGACCGCCGCCGCCTTCAGGACGTTCCCAGTCATCAGGTACAAAGGTCGCATGCTCGTTGCTATTAGTGCTGCCATCACGCTCTTGTGCTTCTAGCGATTCACAGATACGTGCTTGTAAATCAACCAAGAATTCGCGTACTCGCATGATGTCGTTATTGGTTGGCGTCGTCACGGACGCCACCGTTGATAAGTCTGTTTCGTTATTTGTATTTGTAATACTCATAAGATATCTATTTATTCAGGTGTATGGCGGTATTGAGGTCTGTATCGAGAGAAGCGTCTATATCAAGATTGATATTTTTATCAAACAAGTGGCCCATGCGATCACGTTTGGTTGCTAGATATTCCGCATTCATGTCATTGACACCGACCAACAATGGCACCCGTTCGACAACATCAATACCATGCTCAGTCAGATAAGCAACTTTGTTTGGGTTGTTGGTGATGAGCCTGACAGCGTCGACACCGATATGGGCAAGCATCGGACCACACATATCATAGATACGCGCATCAGCAGGCAATCCTAACATTAGATTGGCGTCCAACGTATCATGTCCTTGATCTTGAAGGGCGTACGCACGAATCTTATTGGTCAAACCAATACCGCGGCCTTCTTGACGCAAATACAAAATCGCACCGCAACCTGACTCTTGGATGGCTTGCATGGCAGTATTGAGCTGTGGACCGCAATCGCATTTCAATGAGCTAAACGCGTCGCCTGTCAAACATTCAGAATGAATGCGAATGAGCGGTACTTGCTTCGCTATCGATTCATCTTTTTGGTTCAATATCATGTCGTCTAAAGGTTGGTTAGCGATATCGTCTGTCTTTTGATCGACCACAGCTAGACCAACGGTCAGCATGACATGCTCTTGACCTTCGCTATTTTCAAAGATATGAATATCAAACTCGCCGTGACGAGTGGGTAATTTGGCACTAGTGATAAATTGATATGACATTGCTGTCCTACATAAGCCTAAAGTCGTGGCGGTGAAAAGTATGTTATTGCTGTTCGAGATGAGCGCTGTTTGAGACGGTTACTGTTCGAGATAACTACTGTTTTCAAAATAACTATTAGTTGAGATGAGCATGTCACCTAAACTTTACTGCTAATACTAAGATGATACCAGTATAACCTGTTCATAAAGACAGCGTGCTCATTGTATTTTTTATAAAAACACACAAAGTTCACAGACGACGCACGATGATTAAAGCGACAATTAAAAAAAAATGCTATTATGCCATACTATTTTGACGGATACAGTGACAAGTCTTTATCCTTACATTACTATGTCGTCACTAACATCCGCTATTGATGCAAAATAATAGGGCATAATGTCACCCCTCAGTTGTCAATAGTATAAAAGCATCAATAGTTTGATATCAAAACGTTGGTATTGACGCGCAGCCTATTGTGCTAGCGTGTCTACTGTCGTAAGTAGCGCAGCTATACAAATACGAAAGTTGCATGAATAATTATATGGTCGATTACATCAATAATGATGTAGGTATTATCGACGTCTTTTGATTATAGTCACCGCTATATTTTAAAGACACGTCTTGTCAGCAGATTGGTAGGTATCGTACAGTTTATGCAGCAGTCACCTCATTCTCCAAAGTCTCAGTCCCTATCTACATCAGTGCTGGATTCTGCTGCTCAGTTATCGAGCTTACAGCAGACCTATACTGTGATTCCACGTGTGCGTCCTCATACGCCATTGCTTGATGTAATTGATACACCTACTGACCTTAGTAGACTTTCGGCTGCCAAGCTTATTACGCTGGCTGATGAATTGCGCCTTTTTCTATTGTATTCAGCTGGTCAAAGCGGTGGGCATTTTGGTGCCAATTTGGGCGTGGTCGAGCTGACAATAGTACTGCATTATTTGTTAGATACGCCGCAAGACCAAATTGTCTGGGACGTGGGTCATCAAGCCTATGCTCATAAAGTACTGACAGGTCGCCGTGAGCAGCTAGGTACTATCAGATCTAAAGACGGTCTGACAGCATTTCCTGAGCGCGCAGAGTCTGTCTACGATACATTTGGCGTAGGGCATTCATCGACCTCTATTTCAGCTGGTCTGGGCATGAGCCTCGCACTGCGTTATCAAGGCCGCGAGCAAACGGTTGCTTGCATCATCGGCGATGGTGCAATGACAGGCGGTATGGCATTTGAAGCCATGAATGACGCAGTACAGCAAGATGCTGATTTGCTGGTCATCCTAAACGATAATGATATGTCGATATCTTGCTCTATTGGCGGGTTTTCACGACATTTAGCGATGCTTTGGGAGTCAGGTTATCAAGTTGATATCTCTGAGTCAGGTGAGCCAATACTCTGCCACCGTCCTGATATGCAGGCGTTCGATCGCCGCAAACGTCATAAAGAGATGCGTGATGTTCCGCAGCTAGAAGATAACTTATTCAAAGCGATTGGTTTTACCTATTTTGGTCCATTTGATGGGCATAATATCCCTGAGCTACTGCGCGTATTGTCACTGGCAAAACAAGTAAAAGGCCCAGTATTAGTGCATATCTATACCACTAAAGGTAAAGGCTTTGCACCAGCAGAGTTAGACCCGGTGGGCTATCATGCAATCAGTAAATTGCCAGTCGAAAATCATAAAGCGTCTAAAGCTGACTCTATAGAGCAGCTAAAAAAACAACCAAGTACAAAGCCAGCGTTAAAATATTCGCAAGTGTTTGGCCAGTTCTTATGTGATAAAGCGGCTGAAGACGATAAGCTACTAGCTGTCACCCCTGCTATGGAAGAAGGCTCAGGGATGACGGACTTTGCTCGTCACTTTCCAGAGCGTTTCTTTGATGTGGCCATTGCTGAGCAACACGCTGTCACGCTAGCGGCTGGGATGGCAACTCAAGGCGTCAAACCTATTGTCGCAATTTATTCAACGTTCTTGCAGCGTGGATATGATCAGCTGATTCATGACGTGGCTTTACAGAATCTCGATGTGATGTTTGCCATCGATCGAGCGGGCCTAGTCGGTGAAGACGGTGCCACGCATGCTGGCGTGTTTGATTTTGGATTCTTGCGTTGTGTGCCTAATATGGTGATTGCAGCGCCAAAAGATGAGAACGAATGCTACCATTTGCTCAATACTTGCTATGAGTATCCAGGTTGTACGGCGGTACGTTATCCGCGTGGTACAGGTACAGGTGCTGATATTGAACAGCCAGCCCAAACTTATAAAATTGGCGAAGCAGTTGTCGAGTCAGTATTAGGTAAAGCTGATGCACCTTACAAATTGGCATTATTGGCCTTTGGTACGATGGTTGCAACTGCTCAGCAAGCCGCAGAAACCCTAACAGATAACGATGCAGCGTTAGATTGCCAGATACAGGTGGTCAATATGCGTTGGGTAAAACCGTTAGATACGGTAATGCTTGAGACGTTACTGGCGCAAGGGGTCACTCATATAGCAACCCTAGAAGAGCACATGATTATGGGCGGCGCGGGTAGTGCAGTGAATGAATATTTGCTCAATGAGTCGGCAGCCTTTAAGCAAAGTCGTCCAGCTATTGCTAATATCGGTATTCCCGATCGTTTTATCGCTCATGGCTCCCAAGTAGAGCAGTTAGCTGACTGTGGTTTAGATATCGAAGGCGTGATCAAACAGCTTAAAATACTTTTATCGTAAGCGTTACAATATTATTTTAAAAAATTAATGCACTGAAAATGTGTTAATTAAAACCGATATAAGCTCCTTAAACAGAGCAAACGCCTGCTAGCCGTAGGTGCTAACTTTTTTACAACTTGCGCAGTTTAGATGATCGCCAAAGTACTGGCTTGCTCAGCGTGACGGTTTTTTCGTTTTTATCGAACAATTTTAGTATAATGCGGGTGTCTTTTATAAGTTTCCGTTTATAAGAGACACGTTTTTAATCGCATAGATGTGGTGTGATGCGGCGGCTGTTTGGCATGTTGTGGGCACAGAGTTAGTCTTATTTTTTATATTCATTCATCAAGCAAATAGGTTATTTATGGAACCCATGGTCGTCATCGCAGCGCGTACTGCTGAAAAAGTTGGTAAAGAGATTTTATATGCGCATCAAAACCGCCACAAAATCGAGTTAGATATCGAGTCTAAAGGACTTGATGGTCTGGTTACCCGCATTGATCGCTTTAGCGAAGAGCTCACGATTGAGACGCTAAAAGCCAGCTATCCTAATCATTCATTTTTGGGTGAAGAGTTTGGTATGCAAGAAGGTCGCGGCGAAGATGCTGACTGGTGCTGGATTATCGATCCACTAGACGGCACTAAGAACTTCGTCCACGGTGTACCGCAGTTCTGCGTATCTATCGCTGTACAGCATAAAGGTGTCACCCAACACGGTGTGGTTTATGACCCAGTACGTGATGAGATGTTCTCAGCGAGCCGCGGTAAAGGCGCGCGCTTGAACAATCGCCGTATGCAAGTGAGCGAACGCAAAACCATTGATGGCGGTTTCTTTACAACCGGTCATCCGCTTGAGCGTAAGCGCAATGGCGAAGTTATCTCTTATGCTAAACAACACTTTGAGAGCTTACAGAAGATATCTGAGGCAGGTGGTCAGGTACGTCGTATGGGTTCCGCTGCGCTTGATTTGTGCTATGTTGCCGCTGGTCGTTTTGACGGTTATTTTGAGATGTCTATCAAGCCTTGGGACATCGCTGCGGGCGAGCTTATCGTAACTGAAGCACGCGGTGTAGTGGTTGATCATACTGGCGCGCACAACTCTATGACATCAGGCTCTATCTTCGCTTGTAATGTGAAATTGCTTAAGCCGTTGATGCAAACAGTTGTCCCAATCTGGGGTGACGCAATTTAAACGTTAACCTTAATGCTATTAACGTTTAGCGCCTAGATATAGTTAATATCTAGATTGAGTATGAATGAAAAAAGCTGGTTCCGTTATGGAGCCAGCTTTTTTGTTTGATTATTACCCTTATTGTCATTTTTATCTTCAACGGTAATACCTTTGAATGCTAATTCCTTACTGGTAGTTTCTAGCAACTGCAACTCTTCTTCTATGAGCATCAGCATATCTTGTACGCGAGGCAGCGCCTTGCTACAAGCGGTAATACCAAACTCAATCTTATCTAGATAACTGGCTAAAGTGATATTCATCGCTTGACCATTAAAGACAATAGAAGCGGGGTACAACGATTGCAGACGTGCGCCGTTCCAGTACAGTGGCTTTTCAGAGCCAGGAACGTTAGAAATAATTAGGTTAAAGGCCTGCTTTTTGGGGAATAACCCTGTCGCTAGATTGATACCCTCCCACGCATAGGCAATCACACTATAGTTGATAACCTGCGCTTGATTCATGCGGCGAAAGCGACGTTTGCCGTTATTCATACTGCGATGAATCAATTCTATTCTGCGTAAAGGATTGTCTAAGTGGGTACCCAAATTTGCCAATACAAATGACAGCTGATTGCCCGAGACGCTCTTATCTGTACGTAGCGACATCGGCACAAAGGCAATCAATGGTTTGCTCGGCAGGGCGTCCATCGAGATTAAATAGCGACGAAGGGCACCAGAACAGACGGCGAGTACCACATCATTTTTGCTGATATTCAATCTCTCTGCGATATCATTAAAGCGTTTGATGTCATAAGACTGTGCGGCTATACGCCGTGAGGCTGAAATGCGCTTGTTCAAAATGCTCATAGGTGCATCAAAAGTGCCGACATAGCCTTCATCGCTATAGTTTTTAAGGTTGTCTAGCAGCTCTGTGAATACAGGTTTGATGGTAGAGATTTGCTCTTTAATGATGCGTTTGACCGATCTTTCAGCTGGCAAGATAGCGTTGACATGGTTGCGATGGCGCGCCATCAACGACCACACTGGCAAGGTTACGGGTTCTGTCGCTGATTGCGATAGCGACTTTTGTACCAAACGCATCGCAGCGATGCCATCTACCAATGAATGGTGAATCTTAAAGTACAACGCAAAACGCTCAGGGCTGCCCTCGGTTTCGGGTTCAATACCCTCAACCACATGACACTCCCACAGCGGCATGGCACGGTCCAACAGACGTCCATGCTCTCGTGAAACGTACATCAATAGCTCACGAGCACGCGCAGGTTTTGGCAATGCGACATGATGGAAATGATGTTCGACATCGAAGTTTTTGTCTTTTTTCCAAAACATCAAATGTTCAAGCACTTGGTTAAATGGAAAGCTTGGCGGCACATCAGAGTCTTGCATCTGCTTGACCAGTTGATAGACAAAATCGCTCCCTGCATCATCTGGCAATTCAAACAAGAATAAGCCACCAACGTGCATGGGCTGTTTACGCGACTCAAGAA
The DNA here is from genome assembly GCF_022129425.1 of Psychrobacter sp. Ps1. Lineage (NCBI taxonomy): Bacteria > Pseudomonadati > Pseudomonadota > Gammaproteobacteria > Moraxellales > Moraxellaceae > Psychrobacter > Psychrobacter sp. Ps1. The sequence goes on from NZ_JADQAN010000014.1 coordinate 45,778, forward strand.
GTAAAAACAACTGGTCGACTGCTGTGAGAAGTCGCATAATAAATCCTTTTATGACGATAAGTGTTATGTGAAAATTATAATGAGTAGATACTCAATCAAATAACATTTTTTATTATTTTATAGAGCGTGTTAAGCCATCAACCATAGCACTGACAGCACTATACGTAAATACTCAACACGCTCTATTATGACATGTCATCTATACTTCAATTTATTGAAAGAAATACCCAGTCTGTGGTGAGCTGGCAGTAGCCATCTTACGCATAGGCATACGACCTGCCAAAAACGCAGCGCGGCCTGCCCACATAGCATGTTTCATTGCGTGTGCCATCATTACCGGGTTTTGTGCATTGGCAATGGCTGAGTTCATCAGTACGCCATCACAGCCAAGCTCCATTGCAAGTGCAGCATCAGACGCAGTGCCGACACCAGCATCAACCAATACGGGCACTTTAGCGTTTTCGATTATTAAGCTAAGTGTATGACGATTGAGTAGACCAAGTCCTGAACCAATCAAGCTGCCAAGCGGCATAATGGCGACACAGCCCATGCTTTCTAATTCTTGTGCGACGATAGGGTCATCTGACGTATAAACCATCACCTCAAAGCCATCATCGATCAATACTTTGGCGGCTTTTAAGGTTTCCATAACGTTTGGATATAGGGTTTTTTCATCTCCCAATACCTCAAGCTTAACCAAATTATGTCCACCCAATAACTCGCGAGCAAGCTTACAAGTGCGAATGGCTGTTTCGGCATCAAAGCAGCCAGCAGTATTCGGTAATATCGTATATTTATCAGGTGAAATCACATCTAATAAGTTAGGCTCATCACTATTTTGTCCAATATTGACACGGCGAATAGCAACGGTCACGATTTCGGCTGCTGAAGCGGCAATAGCTTCTCCAGTCTCTGTCATGTCTTTATACTTGCCAGTACCAACCAGCAGGCGCGAAGAAAAGGTACGGCTACCGACAGTAAAGGTATCCTGTAAAAGTGGTGTTGGATGAGTAGTGCTAACGTTCTCTGACATAACGGAAAATCCTAATATCGAGCGGGAGAAGGGATAGACAAAATATGATGGGTAATTTAAGCAATCTAAAAGTTGTAATAGACAATGGCAAGCGGTCTGCAAAAAATCGCATGATATGCTAACTCTGATAGTAATAATATGTGCTAGGCAATAGGTATAAAGCGCCAGTCAGATAAAATAATACCCGTCTAAAACAAAATGCTATTATAACAAACTCATGCAACCTTACTGGCAGTCTTTTTTGATTCGAACTGTTAAGGACAAGGCATCCATCATGTCTTGGCGTGCGTACTTCTTACCTTCTCCTCACTTATTGGGCCGTCTTTATGATGCAGTTGCCATACAGCTTTGCGAAACGCCATCAGATTTTGGCCATACTTACGATAGATCCTGAATTACCGCCGACATTGGTACTCACCAAAGCTACTCCGTTGTCAGCGATCAACGAAGCGGTACGGTTTTTACAGCAGCAAGGCATTCGCGGTGTACCCACTTACGAAAGTGTCAGCACGGACGATTTTGAAAAACGTATGAACGCAGCTTATGCTGGCAATACAGGAGAGTCTCAGCATATTGCTGCTGGACTTGAGGACCATCCTGATCTCGATAGCTTGGCAGATAGCGTCCCTGAAACTGAAGACTTGATGGATCAACAAGACGATGCGCCTATCATTCGTTTGATCAACGCCTTATTGTCCGAAGCCATTCGTTTAAGTGCTTCAGATATTCATATTGAGACCTTTGAAAAGCGTTTGGTTGTCCGTTTCCGAGTCGATGGTGAGCTAAAAGAAATCATCACACCAAAACGCCAATTGGCTCCACTGCTAGTCTCGCGTATTAAAGTGATGGCTAAATTGGATATCGCCGAAAAGAGAGTGCCGCAAGATGGTCGTATCAGTTTAAGACTGGCAGGGCGAGAGGTCGATGTGCGTGTATCGACTTTGCCATCGAGCTTTGGTGAGCGTGTGGTAATGCGTCTATTAGACAAGCAAGCTGGTCGTTTGAATATGACGTATTTGGGGTTGTCTGATAATGACTATACTGAGCTAAAGCGCTTAATCCATCGTCCGCATGGCATTATTTTGGTGACAGGGCCGACTGGCTCGGGTAAAACCACGACGCTATATTCTGCATTGACCGATTTAAATGATCAAACTCGCAATATTTTGACCGCTGAAGATCCGATTGAGTTTCAGCTTGATGGTATCGGGCAGACGCAGGTCAATAATAAAGTAGACATGACATTTGCTAAAAGTTTGCGTGCAATGCTCCGTCAAGATCCCGATGTAGTGATGGTTGGTGAAATTCGTGATTTAGAGACAGCAGAGATTGCCGTACAGGCGTCTTTGACAGGGCATTTGGTACTATCGACGCTGCATACCAACACCGCTATTGGCGCGGTCACTCGCTTACAGGACATGGGTGTTGAGCCGTTTCTGTTGTCGTCGTCGCTTATTGGCGTAGTAGCGCAACGTTTGGTACGTACTTTATGCTCACATTGTCAAAGCTGGCAGGCTGCCGATACCGAGCAAGCCAAGCTGTTTACCGAAATTGGTATTGGCTCAACACTGAAAAGTGATGCCAAAGATATAGCAAGTGAGTCGATTCGTTTGCCCAAGCCAGTTGGCTGCGATAAATGTAATCAGTCAGGGTTTAAAGGCCGTACCGCTATATATGAGGTCGTGCCAATCGACGACACATTGCGCCGTATGATTCATAGCAATACGGCTGAATATGAGCTAGAAGAATATGCGCGTCAGCAGACCCCATCGATTCGTGCAGATGGTTTGCGTAAGGTCATAGAAGGGCGCACGACATTGGAAGAAGTGCTGCGAGTGACGAAAGAGAGCGCCTTAACGGATGACACGATACTGGTATAAATTTGCAGACTAGATATTGGTGTATCAGACAAAAACAACTGGCGTGGATAGCCAGTTGTTTTAGTTTTAACGTTTTTCTAATTGTGGAGCTTTAGAGTTTTTAGCCGCTATTATTTTGCAGTCATACACTCAATCTCAACGCTTGCTCCAGCAGCCAGTTCTGATACGCCAAAGGCTGAGCGTACAGGATAAGGCTTTATCATCTCAGCCTTGTAGACCTTATTAAAATCATCAAAGTCATCCATATCAGTCAGCATGACCATACATTTAACGATATCAGACTTACGGTAGCCATATTTTAATAGCGTGATATGGATGTTATCGAGCACTTGTTTGGTTTCAGCTTTGATACCGCCTTTGACCAGTTTGCCATCTTTAAAGCCAATTTGTCCCGACATATACAATGTATTGCCCACGCGTACAGCTTCTGAAAAAGGATAAGTACCGCCATCTCCCAAGAAAGTAGGGCTAGATTTAGCAATGCTAACAGCTGTCGTCGTATTAGCACTAGCGCTATGAACAAAACCCAATGAGCACAGAGTGGCTAGCGCTAGCGTAGATAGGCAAGTGCTAAGTTTGGACATACTGTTTCCTCATTGGGTTTGTTATCAATTTTTATTAACTACTTATCAGCACTATTATTTTGAGTAGATGAAGCATCGCTTTCTTCGATTGGTGCCTCGGTTTTAGTGTCATCTTCTGCGTCTTTTTCAGACGCTTTACCTTGGCGGCGTGCCTCTAGCTCTGCTTTTGGTATCCATGCCCAGGTCATCTCAACAACAATGGGATCACGGTCACTATCAGACTCACGATCTTTGATGACACAAGGAATAATCATCTCACCTTTGGGCGTGTTTAGGATATTCAAACGTTGTTCATCAGACAAGCTTGCCACAGCAGCAATTTGACCTTTTTTGATTGGACGATGGAAATTTACTGAGTAAGATTTAATCAGCAGAATGCGATCAGAAGGCAAGTTTAAACCCAAAATAAACCCAGTTGCCGTCTCTGCCAGTAATGTAATGGCGACTGCATGGATAGAGCCGATATGGTTTTGGACGGCTTTATTGTTGTTTAAACTAACAACGACTTGGTTTGGTTCTACCGTCTCATAATAAATGCCGGTCGTGCCGACATAGGGAACGACCTTGCCAAAGGCTTTAGATAGAATACTTGAGCGTGCACCAGCAGGCAGATATTTGGTGACGGATAACAGTTTGGTAAATTGATTACTAATTGGTTTTAGCGTGCTACTGGGTTTCTCAACTGAAGGTTTTGTGCTGTCAGATACTTTGGCTGGCAGTTTATTGGTCAACTTGGCGGGTAGTTTTTTTAATAATCCTGACATACAAAATTCCTTAACGTAAATGAGTTGAATGACATTCTTAGCATGGCTTTTTATAATAGCGACAAAAATATAGATAATGAAAGTCGCTACAAATACTATGGTACATCAACCATTGCCTTCCTACTATTATTAGCATGAACTGCTGCGCTTACAAAACTATAGTAGCGTGGCTATGTTGCTAGGTTATGTCATGAGTTTAGATCGCCACTTAAAGCAGCCTAGTCATCTTATCTATCAGCAACATTTGGACATTGGTATTATTAAGTGATTGGTATAGTCAGTTCAATATAATTTGGATACAAGGAAACCGAGGGACAGTACTACAAATAGTAGACTAAGCGAGATGGACACCGTATCTAATGTAGAGAGGATTGACTATAGTTACCATGCCAATAGACAGTCACGTTATAATGACAAAATGTTAGCATGTCTATTTCAAACCTGTTTTCAATGCCGCTGGATAACGTTATGCCTGATATGTCTGCTCATGAACCGACTAATATTATTTATACGGGCGTTGCTGGTACAGGTAAAACCTATAGATTGCTGCAAATTGCGAAGCAATATACCGACTATCTACCCAAGACTGAAAATGAAGACTTATTAGCACAGCTGCTGCAAGGTCTAAGCTGGCGCGAAGTATTATGTTTGGTATTTTTAGATTTACGTGCTGAACAACAGGACTTGTTAAAGGTACGAGAAATTATTGATCATCCTTTTTTTATGACCAAAGCTGCTCAGAACTCACGTGATAAAAATCTAGATAGTACAGCTTGGTTAGAGTTACGCAGACATAGTCCTACGAACTCTCAAACAGTCAGTTTTGATAACCGTGCTAGCCAAGCTTATTTTGATAAAGACAATAGTGGATCATGGTATTTATTGCCAGAGAGTATGGTGCTACTAGAAGATTTATCGCAGCAATTAGCAGAGTTTCAGCAAGCACAGCGTGACAACCAAGCCCATCAAAATCAAAACATCGGTCAGCAACGTTTTAGTATGGTGAGCTTCCATCAAGCCTACGGTTATGAAGAGTTTGTAGAAGGTATACGGCCTGTCATGAGTGGTGCTGCACAAGCAAATAGCAACCCTTTTAATCAAACTCAAATGAGTTACGCGGTGCAAGATGGAGCATTCCTGAAGCTATGCCAACGCGCCGCCCGTGACCCTCAGCAGCGTTATGCAATGCTGATTGATGAGATTAACCGTGCTAACGTGTCACGGGTGTTTGGCGAGCTTCTCAGTTTGATAGAGCCTGATAAACGAGCGGGCAAGCCAAATGCGATGACAGTGAGTTTGGCGTATTCTGGGCGTGCTTTTAGTGTGCCTGCCAATGTCGATATTTATGCCACTATGAATACCCAAGACCATTCTTTAGCACCACTTGATATGGCGTTACGTCGACGTTTTCGTTTTATTGACTGTCCACCGCAGCCTGATTTACTATCGACAATTCGCGATAGTAATGACACTGATGCTAGCGTGTCTGAAAACTTAGAAGCAGGTACGATAGATTTGAGTAAATTACTAACAGGCTTGAATAGACGTATCGTGCAGACACTGGGAGTAGAAGCGCAGTTGGGACATGCGTTTTTGTTCGTCGTCACTCAATTAGAGCAATTACAAACGGCTCTCGTTGAACAAATTATTCCTCAATTGGCTCAAGCAGCTGGTGGCCAAATTACGGTGCTGCAGTATATCTTTAGAGATGAGCAGCAACCGACGAGCAAGCAGTTTGTACAGGACAGTCAAGCATTGATGAATGACGAATTGTATAATCCGATGGGCAACCAAAACAATGCTTCCACTGAACACCAAATGTTTGCAGGGCAGGGTTCTTTTCTTGGTCAGTCTATGAGTATGAATAGCTATACTATCAATGCCGATCTGATTGCTAGGGATGGTGAGTTTAATAATGCTGCTATCTATCAGCGTTTGTACTAGCAGGGTGACCGTTCAGTGATAACGAATAATCTATATGACACCAAGCAACACGCTATTAGGGCAAACAGTCGTCAGACTCGTATCCCTGACAGTAGTGTCGCTACCATGAACGTTATCACCGTGTTTGAGCATCAACGTTTGTCCGTGCATGATTTTTTGAAAGCGTCTGACTTCGATTGGCTCATAGCGCAAGAGTTTGCAGTATTTACTATCAAGCGTAAGCAAGGACAGTGGCAGCTTAAGGTTGGGCACTACATTGGGATTATTCTGCTACCCAGTAGCATGACGCTTGAGATATTGCCAAAGCTCAATCAGTCTAATCAGACTAGCAATATCGTCCAGACTCGTCATTGGGTACAAGGTATGCTATCGGATTTGATACATCTTGATGTGCATAACAATCGTAAGCTACCTAATACGAAAAATTTCGGTCAGTTTGGTTCCCAGTCCACTCCTTTACCGTTAAAAGTATTGCCTATATCAGATTGGCTGATTGAGCAGTTTTTGCAGCGTTTAATGGATTATCAACCAACCAAGCATTATCAGGCTCAGATTGAAAATCAGGCATCCCTGCAAGGTCGATTGCTCATCAAAGAACAACTGCGTCATAATAGTATGCAACCGCATAAGTTTATCTGTGAAAGTAGCGTATTAAGTCACGACATGTTGGCCAATCGGCTGATTAAGAGTGCATTGGTTTACTTGATGCCTTTATTGCCCCAGTTTATTTCTTCAAAACTGTTGCAGCCATGGCAGCAGGTATCTACGCTCAACAACCACGAAATTCAGCAGATAGCGTTAATATATGCTCAAGCGAAGCGTCAGCTAGACGTTCAACCACTCCAAAAGCAAAAACTGCATGCCGCGCAGCAGTTAGTAGACCTAGCATACTGGTTACTAAAACAGACGACAGCTGCGACAGGTAATGGTATTGATCCAAGTAGACAAAACTGCTCTCAGCTAAGATTATGTTTATTGATTGATATGAATCAAGCTTTTGAGCAATGGGCAAGTCAGCGTATTGCATCTATGTTTCAACAGATTAGTAGTAGTTACCGTCCTTTTTATCAGACCCAAAGTGTCTGGCTAAATGATGCTGAGGGACTAGCGTGCTTATCTATACGGCCTGATTTGCTGATATTTGAAACCGTCTCTGATGATTGTCAAAATCAGAACGATATAGCAGCTCATCAAACTAAAGCCAAAGATAAAACCAAAGGTCGCTACAGTCATGTCATCGATATTAAGTGGAAATATTTACCGCATGCCGCTGCAATTAGTGCGAGCGACGCTTATCAATTGACCAGCTATGCACAAGCTTACTTGGCGGGGCAGGTCTGGTTGGTTTACCCAGTGCTAGGTAGTGATAGGCAGCCAGTGGTGCTCAAGCAGCAAACTCATTATGGTAGTAATGACAGTGACAGTAGCGATAATATTAAAAACAATGAGTCAGCCGATGCCCATTTATGGTTAATGCCGTTTAATGTTTTGACAGGCACACTTAACGGTGAAGTACTGCCACATTTGGACAAAGCTTAATATCATTATCAATGACAGCGTGAATGACTGATGGATAAAGGGCCTTATTGTCACTATTTTGGCGAAATTGACGTAATTTTAAAAAAATTAGCGATTATTTGAAATTAATCGAAAATAGGTGTTGACACAATCGCCTTTACCCCTTAATATGTGCACCTCGATAGCGAGGAACATTAACAAGTTAGCGGCATTGCCAACAACGAGTTAATTAACAAACTATCGTGATAATAGAGAATTTCGGAGTGTGGCGCAGTTTGGTAGCGCATCTGGTTTGGGACCAGAGGGTCGTAGGTTCGAATCCTATCACTCCGACCATCTATTTTAAGAGCCTTACAGGCTTTTTTTTATGTATAACGGTTTAGTTTCTGATATAGTAAAATATATCGTAAAGTAAGCTTAGTATATAAAAGTCCTCTAAGAGCGCCTGTAGCTCAGCTGGATAGAGCATCTCCCTTCTAAGGAGGTGGCCGCAGGTTCGAATCCTGCCAGGCGCACCATTTAGCCTGCAAATCTTGCCTATTCTTTGGCAATAGTTATGGCGGTTGTAGCTCAGTTGGTAGAGCCCCGGGTTGTGATCTCGGTTGTCGTGGGTTCGAGTCCCATCAGTCGCCCCATATTTTATTTTGTATGTATCTACATACAAATCATATCTTAATCTAAAAATATATCAGTAATAGCACTCGCCCTTGATGGCGATTTTTTTATGCCTATTCGATTTTATCTCTATATTATCTTTATAATATTAAATAGATTGAGTTTGATAGCACCTTCAATACTAGATAATCCCCCAAATTCTTATCAACATTTCCTGTAGCTTTCCCTTAAGGCCTAGCGTGACTGTGTCTACTCTATTATTGTTTAGTAATTCTAATAAGTAAATAGACATGACGTTTTAAATGATGCATTATGCTTAAGTGTTATCACATCCATTGTATTTAATAAAAATTATTTATTGGAGCAAGTATTGGCATAGAGCAAACCGACAGAACTTGTTATTAAGAGTATTATTTTTTTAAGATGAATCGTTATTAATCTGCATTATTGAGGAATTGATTGATGGACGCACTGAGTGTATTGCTGCAAAACGTGCATTTATTTGAGACTAAGTATTATCGTCTAAATGGCACTGGCAATTGGTCTTATTCTATTACTAGAAAAGACACCATTTTATTTTACTTGGTAATGTCTGGCGGTTTTTGCATTGATGTTGGTAATGGTCTACGAGAAGCTCGCGCTGGCGATATGATCATGATTCCGAATGCACACAAGCATGTGAGTTATGCACTCAACCATCATGGCGATGTTGCTGAGTCGCTTGATGAACTATTGAGTAATTGCACCGAGCGTACACTTGATATCGATGGCGATGGCGACCCCAATTCTTCTTTGATACTGATCGAATGCAAATACGACAAAGAGATGATTAATCCTCTGTTGTCAGTACTGCCACCGATATTGCCAGAGCTCAATGATGCTGCTGACGGACGGTTTGAAGTGATTGATGTAGAGATAAAGCTGCTAACACTAGAAGCTGAGCGTGAGCGTATGGGCAAAACGGCTGTAATCAATCATTGGGCAAGCATCATGATGATTGAGTGTTTGCGCGTGTATATTGAAAGCTTGCCTGAAGCCACAGAAAACTGGCTCAAAGCCATGAAGGATCCATTTTTGACTAAGGCGTTAGCCGCAATGCATGGGGCACCGGGTGAGAGCTGGACCATTCATCAGCTTGCCGAAGTGGCAGGGATGTCGCGTTCCAGCTTTGCACAGCGTTTCAAAGACACTGTTGGCATGCCGCCACTGACTTATCTGATCGATTACCGCTTACGATTGGCGGCACGCTATTTACGCTTACAGCAAAATAGTATTAGCCGTATCAGCGAGATGGTGGGCTACGCCTCAGATTCGACTTTTAGTCAGGCATTTAAACGTGTGTATGGTGTTTCGCCAAAAGCATACCGTCAGCAGTATCGACAGAACAAGCTTGCATAGTTTTAGTTGCTGTTTATTTAAGTTATTCAAGTAGAATTTCAATAAGAAGCGCTAAGGTCATTTATATGTCCTTGGCGCTTTTTTTAATTTGTGAATACATATTCTTTATAAACGTTGAGTCACTCATATCTATAATACCTTTGGTAACTTGCTATGGCTATTTTAGTTAAGGGCAGCTGACAATGAGTCTGTGTTCAGGTACTATGGGTTAATGAGTCGTCGAGACAAAAGCGTTGATGTTGTAGCGCGTTATATGTCCTTATAGGATAGGCATATAAAAGGATCAAGACGATGTTTATTTTCTCTGCTGATGGTATGTTATGACTGAACCGACCGCAAAGCTAAATGCAGGAAGCAATGGCCAACAAGAGGTTGCTGCAACTGCTAAAACAGAAAGTAATGTTGATAAAAACACTGCTATAGAGAACCCGCATGTCAGCAAAGATGCGCCGAAAAATGAGTCGGTAGAGACACCTGATAAGGCGGCATTATTGACGATGTTTACCTTATCAGATGCCGAGGCGGTAGCAACTGAAGCAGTAATATCTGAGTCATCCGATAGTCTTACTGTAGCTGCAAAACCTGTGGCTCAAGAAACCAATGTCGCTACGCAGCGTGTGGCACTTTATCGTGCTCAGCATGAGCGTACTCGACTGTTATACATGGCATCTGCCAATACGCGTCCTACTTATTTAGTACAAACCCTGAAGCCGCAATTCGCAGAATATCAGCAGTATTTACTTGCGCAGCAGCTTGATAAACGTGGGTTGATGGATACGGATACGCTCGAAAGACTCTGGCAGCAGCTGCATGTGGTCGATGATATTATTGCAGATATCGTGCGTCATATGCCTGCGCAGCAACCCGCCGGTTGGCAACTGACGACTCAAGATGGCCGCAATCCATTGTGCTTTGCTACGGTCGGTAAGTTAAAGCACGGCAAGCCAATTCGCGACCAAGGTAGTCTCAACAGTTATGTACTTGGGCATTTTGGCGTGAGTAGCTTTACCTACGATCGAGGCTATTATATCGGTCATGTGGTTGGTTATTTATTCAGCTGTTATTATTGTGCCCATCTGTCGATTACTTATGGCGTCACAGCCCTTGGACAGCAAGTCGTGGCTGACTATGATTACGCCAGTCTTGAAACCCCGCATATGGTTAGATTATTACAAGGTCTTGACGGTTATTGCAAAAAACGCATTTATCAGTTGGCCGTTATTTGTGCGCGCTTGAGTGTTTTTGCGAGTGATAAACGTATTGAAAGAATGCTAATCGCTGAGGTTAATGACTTTGATAAAAAGCTACAGCAGCAGCATCTAGATGTCTTATTATTACAAGGTTTGATGCCTGATAGTAACGACTCAACGCCACTTTTCTAAGCGTCACATGTCAAATTAATAAATTTCTATTAAGTCATTAATTATAGCTGTCTACTTGTAAGCTTCTTAGGATATCTGTTGCCATGCCTGCCTATCATTTCAAAGCGCTTGACGACCATGGCGTTGTCCAAAAAGGCTTGCTAGAGGGGGATTCTGCGCGGCAAATTCGCCAGCAGCTGCGTGATAAGCAATGGACACCAGTTGAAGTAAATCCGGTCAATGACAGACAGAGTCAGAGCAGAAATCGCTACAAAAAACCGTCTGCATACGAGTTGGCATTGCTGACACGTCAGCTATCTGTATTATTGGCAGCGGGTATCCCACTTGAGGAAACCTTGGCAGCGGTTGCTAAGCAATCCCCAAAGACTCATATAAAATCCCTGATGCTTGCGGTACGCTCACATGTTTTGGAAGGACTCAGCTTAGCACGTGCTCTGCAACAAGCCGCTAGCTTTCCACCATTATATATCGCTACGATTGCTGCAGGCGAAAAATCTGGTCACCTTGATCTTATCCTCAATCAACTAGCAGACTACACCGAAAACCGTTTTGCCCTCCAAAAGAAAATCCAAGGGGCCATGGTCTATCCGATTGTCCTGATGGTAATGGCAATTGCGGTAATTATGGGACTGATGAGCTTCGTTGTGCCCAAAATTGTCAAAGTCTTTGAACAGTCTGAGCAAGCGTTGCCTTTAATTACTCAAATCGTTCTCACGCTATCGAATATCATTACTCAGTGGTGGTGGTTAATATTACTGGTATTGGCAAGTACCGCATTTTTATTCTACCGTTTTGCCCAAACGCAAGCAGGTAAATTAACTATCGATAGCGTGGTGCTTAGATTGCCGATACTAGCTAGATTGTCCAAAGGTCTGAATGCCGCGCGGTTTGCCAGTACCCTTGCGATACTAGTACGATCAGGGGTGCCACTGATTGAGGCATTACATATTGGGGCTGCGGTCACGACCAATTTACATATCCAAAAAACGATTATTACTGCGGCTGATAGGGTCACAGAAGGCTCCAGCTTGTCTAGTCAACTAGAGAAATCTACTTACTTTCCACCGATGATGGTACAGATGATAAAAAGCGGAGAAAACTCAGGCGAGCTTGAAAATATGCTGAGCCGTGCCGCCAATATGCAGGAGGCAGAAGCAACCAATTTTATCAGCACCTTATTATCATTACTTGAGCCTTTAATGCTGGTGTTGATGGGCGTAGTAGTTATGATTATTGTAATGGCGGTTATGCTACCTATCGTTAATATGAACGATTTAGCAGGCTAGGTTCAGTCGCTAGCCTATGATTCATTATGCTATTCACATACAGACAGCTTCCTATCTCCAAAACCTCTATTTAGTTCTCTTTTACTCTATTCATATCACCTAACTTGCTTGCTAAGCCTTGGACTAGCTTTCTTAAGGTTTGCTTACTGTTGTATATTGTTGAACGAACGCTATTTTTGCTATGGCAAACACCAGCGCCGCGCTATAGTAAGCACGAATCAATAGTCATACAGTTGGTGCCATTCAATATTTAGCTTCGGTTGAAATAGCAAACTCAAACTAGGCGCAGCGCTGGATAAAAATAAAACCATGGTTTATAGTGACCATAGTTTCAGAGCTCATTGATATATCATTGATGAGAGCTATGATAGAACGCCACTTTTACTATTTACATAACTGTGATGACCAAAGCGATGACTATGACTGACAAATTCCAAGTAAATATGACGCCAAAAAGTGCTATTCAAAATACGCAATCCCATCCAAATATTGTAACTGACCATAAGAGTGCTTCTTCAGCTATGCAGCGCAGTGCGACAAAAAAGTCTGGTCAAGCAGGATTTACTCTTATCGAGATTATGGTCGTTATTGTGATCCTAGCTATTCTTGCTGGATTAGTGGTACCAAAAGTAGTTGGTCAAAGTGATAAGGCCCGTGTTAAAACAACTGAAACGGCGCTTGCCACTGTCTCAAATGCGCTAGATATGTATAAGGTTGATAATTCACGTTATCCGACGACCGCTCAAGGATTAGAGGCGCTTACGACACCGCCAGCTGATGCAAAAAACTATCCTGAAGGTGGGTATATTAAAGGTGGCTATCCAACCGATGGCTGGGAAAATGAGATGCAGTATGTTGCACCAGGTAGTGAAGGGCGTCCTTATGATTTGTTTTCATTAGGTGCTGATGGTCAACAAGGTGGTGAAGGTCAAGATGCGGATCTTTATGCTCAGCTATAAAGCTTAATAACAGACGTATAGTGAACAAATTCTGATACTAATATAGCTTTGTAGAATGAAATATTCATTCATTGATGCACTTTCAACAATTTTTAAATATCAACCAATATTCCCTTATTGGTTGATATTTTTTATTAGTAGATAAATCGCCTGCTGTTCAATACAAGTTTGATAACCAGTGTTATACATATATCTAAGCGCTCGCCAAAACAGTCATCGAAAACTGCAATTAAAGGTACTCATCTATGTCGATTCAACAGTCTAATAAATACTTTTCTAAAAACCTTTATAAATTGGTTCTAACCGTTGCAAGCACTTCATTAGTAACGGTTCTGTCAATGACATCGATCAGTGTACAGGCAGCAGGGTTAAATGACTTATTTAAAAATAGTTCCTCGTCAAAATCAAAGTTCTTACCAGTGGATGAAGCCTTTCAGGTGGTCAGTAATACCAAAGCGACTTCCAAAGGCACGCGGTTGTCGATCAGTTTTGAAATTACACCAGGGCATTATGTCTATAAGGATAAGCTTACGCTGAGCTTCCCTAAAGGAATAAACGCTACGCCGTTCACTTTTAATCAATCACCAGTATCAATCAATGATCCGACCTTTGGTCAGGTTCCTGTATTTACACAAAGAAGCGTCATTGCAACCACGACACTGACGACCAGTAATGGTAAGGGAGCCAAAAACGCGCCTATTATTATTGGTTGGCAAGGGTGTGCAACCGCTGGACTATGCTATCCACCAGAAAAAATCAAAACCAAGATAGATATTGCTGCGACACGCAGATAAATAGCGAGCAGATTGATTAAAATATCGGTAATAATAGGTAGCCATTTATGTCCATCAAGACATCACCAAAGTCTTCATCATTTAGCGTATCTACCCATTCGAAAAAATCACATATTTTAGCGCTTGCTATCGCTAGTGGCTCATTGTTGACAGGTTTATCAGCAATATCAACGGTACAAGCTGCAGGGTTAGGCGACCTTTTCGGTAGTAGTGAAAGCTCGTCGAAGTCAAAGTTTTTGCCAGTGGATCAAGCGTTTCAGGTAAGTACAGATAGTACCCCTGTCAAATCGGGTACGCGGTTATCTATTAATTTTGATATCACTCCTGAACATTACGTCTATAAAAAACAAATTAAGCTTACGCTACCCGCTGGCGTGACGGCTGCACCTTTTACCTTTAGCCAAACACCGTACTCGATAGATGACCCGACTTTTGGCAAAGTACTGGTATTTGATCAAGCCAACATGGTCGCTACCACCACACTGACGAACAATAGTGGCAAGAGTATAGATGGTGCCGCTATCGTCGTCGGCTGGCAGGGCTGTGCAAAAGCAGGACTGTGCTATCCACCTGAAAAGATTAATACGACTGTCGATATTGCAGCTGCATCGACGCAGGTATCAGCAGATAGTGCGAGCTCGACCGATTCAGAGAATAGTGCTACGGCGACACCAGAGGAAGCAAGCTCAACAGCTCTTGATAATACTTTGCCTGATGAGGCGCAAGCACTGACAGACGATGGTGCTATTGATTATGATCTCATTGATGACAGCGCTGTAGAGTATGATTCTTTAGATAGTAATGCAGCGACGAATACGATTTCTGCAGCAAATAGCAGCGTAACAGGCGAGACGGCCAATAGCGAAAGTACCTTGAGCAACAGTTTCGTTGATAGTGATCCTTTTGGTTTGGCCTCTCACCCTTGGTTGGCATTAGTACTATTATTTTTAGCAGGCTTAGGCTTAGCTTTGACGCCTTGCGTCCTACCGATGCTGCCTATTGTGGCCAATATCGTAGCCCGCGAACAAAACCCAACGGTCAAACGCGGTGTCATCTTGACCACCAGTTACGCGATTGGGGTAGCGACTGCTTATGGTATTTTGGGCGCTGTCATTGCAGTATTCGGTGAGTCTTTAGGTATTATTGGTTGGCTGCAGAATCCAATTATTCTCATTAGCTTTGCTATTGTTTTTATACTTCTCGCACTATACATGTTAGGTCTTTTCAATGTGCGATTACCACAAGCGATCAGTCGAAAGATGCAAGGCTTAAGCCAAGCAGGTGACAGTAAGCTTGGTAGTACAGGCGGCAGTTTGATCGCTGGGTTTTTATCAGCGTTAGTCGTGTCACCTTGTGTTTCTGCGCCATTATTTGGAGCATTATTGGCGGTCTCTACCATTGGTAGTCCGTTGCTCGGCTTTGCCGCTTTATTCATGCTAGGTTTTGGTTTATCAGCGCCGCTTATCCTAATCGGTGCTACTCAAGGCAAGATTATGCCAAAGGCAGGCGAGTGGATGAATTGGGTCAAGCAAGGCTTTGCTTTACTACTGTTTGCCGTGGCACTGCTATTGATTGAGCGCGTGTTTATATCGCCAGTCATGCTGATGGTGTGGGCGTTATGGTTTATGGTCTTGGCAACATGGGCATGGAGTTGGCTAGGTAAAGGTCGTATGCTGACCCAAGCATTGAGCCTTATCGCTGGTATTTGGGCCGCTTGCCTAATAGTCGGCGCTGCATTGGGTAATGATGATAGCTTACATCCATTAGCGTCGTTGGGTGCAGCACCGATGATGGTACAGTCAACATCTGGTCAACCAGTGAATAGTGATAGCACCACTGATAAGACGATCACGACGCTTGCAGAGCTAGATGCCATTGTCGCAGCCAATCCGAATGTCATTGTCGATCTGACAGCAGAGTGGTGTATTGAGTGCCGCATTATGGACAAGAACCTGTTTCATAATCGCCCAGCACAAATGCAAGATTGGCAACTAGTGAAGCTCGATATCACTGAAACGACGGCAGACTCAAAAGCCGTGTTGTCTCGTTACCAACTCTTTGGTCCACCAGCGCTACTGTATTATATTGATGGTCAGCTAGTAAATCAGCAAGTTGGTGAAATTGGTCGCTCAAAATTTGAGCAAACATTATCGGCGTTGAACAACTGACATTTAATAATGAACACTTAAGAAACCAGTGTGATATTTCGAAAATCCTTAAGAATATTAAGAAGGCCAGTATACTAAGAAAAGTATGCTGGCTTTTTTGATGCCATTAAATTCATACTATAGAATATTTCTTAAGTATTTGTTATATAAGCGATTATATTGATAGGCGCTTATTTTAACTATCGATAAAGCTAGTATCGTGCTTATATTTTCATTACAATAAGGAAACAATGCAGCAGGGGCGCTAATTGTCATTTTTTCCGCTCCTAATATCTGCGATTAGCTGACAGGCTCAGTCAATTCTATTTTAGCGACAACGCTAATGGCTATATTAATTACCTCATATACTCTGCTGGCGCTAATGCTAGTTAGATAAAGGACACTTATGTTTGCCCATACCATTACTCAGCGTCACCAACAGCCGTCTTACCAGAATGCACATATGCCTCTTCGTATTGCAGTTGCGCTTGCGTTGAGTTGTACCGCGATACAAGTACAAGCTGCTGATGATTCTCAGACTTATAACGAACTGCCAGCACCTGAAGCTGCGTTTGAATATGAGGATCTTGACCTATCACAGAGTCTCGATAACAGTGCGATATCTTCTGACGTGGGTACACAAAGTGGCAAAATAATTAGCAAAGAATTTATTGCCCAGCAAGCCAAGCTATTTTCTGAATGTACGCAAGTCCAGTCTAGTGCTGCTCGCCTCGCTTGTTTTGATAAGGTAGCTGAACAAGGTAAAACACCAAGCTATACCTCAACCAAACAACCAATTGATTTGGCAAAAACCTTTCAAAGTACGGTCTCAGGTAATCCAAAAGTGATATTGGCTGAGTCTCAAACGGCGATGAGTGGGACAACAGTTGAAGATGCAGATACCATTTTAATGACCAATCAGCAAACAGCTGCTAACAAATTGAAGGCAAATGGTAACGTAGAAGTAGATGCTGAAACGAATAGCGAGGCACAGATTTTAGAAAATGTCGGTGTCACTCAAACAGACATCGAAAAATTCTCGCCACTCAGTCTATCTTATGACCTAGATAAAAACAGTGAGCGTGGTACTTGGACGGTTAGACCATATCGGCCGACGTATCTGTTGCCATTATTTTATACTTTCGATCCCAATTTAAATCCAAGTACACCATCGCAAGAAACAGATCCTTTTGATTCTAATGACATACGCGAAACTGAGTTAAAGTTCCAATTATCCCTAAAAACAAAAGTCGCAGAAGATTTGTTTGATACCAGTGCTGACCTATGGTTTGGCTATACCCAAGAATCACATTGGCAAGTTTATAACGAAGACAACTCACGTCCATTCCGTGCTACCGATTATCAACCTGAAATATTCTTAACCCAACCTGTGACAGCAGATCTGCCTTTTGGTGGACGTCTGCGTATGTTGGGCGCAGGTACTGTCCATCACTCGAATGGACAAGATGATCCATTATCACGTTCATGGAATCGTGCCTACCTCATGGCGGGCGCAGAGTGGGGCAGACTCTCAGTCATACCGCGCCTATGGGCTCGAGTAAATAATGAAAGTAGTAGCGATGACGATAATCCAGATATCGAAGACTACATGGGCTACGGTGATATCAAATTCTTGTACGACTTGCCAGCTGATCAGAGCATTAGCGGTACCTTGCGCTACAATCCAGGTACCAATAAAGGTGCTGCGCAAATCGACTATATTTATCCTATCTCAGAGAATGTTAATGGTATGGTTCAGCTATTCCAAGGATATGGTGAGTCGATCATTGATTATAATCATGAAAATACCTCTATCGGCTTTGGTATCGTACTGAACGATTGGAAAGGGCTCTAATTTAGAAAGGACATTAATTTGAGAAAGGCTCTAATATAGGTGAAATTTATGATAAGTTATGACAAGTTATAGTTTATGCGCCGCTTAGCGCCTTATCAAACTGGACTGTGGTTGGCAGAGTATATGGATATGCGCTGCCAACTATGCCGTATTTATCGTAGTACACCACAATCTCAACTACTGCACCATCAAACACAATTTAGACTAGATAATATAACGAATGTGCCGCCTACACGGACAGCCTTAAAGCAACACTCTTTTCTTACTGATATCATTCATCAAGCAAACAGCTATTTGAGCAGTGGTTTACTTTGTGATCACTGTCACAACGATATCACTTGGTTACCAAGACCTTTTGAAGTGGATATCGCTCCTAGTATATCTCTATCTATCCAAGCCTCTACTTACTACGAGTATCCAATACGTCAAGCTATCCGAGCATTTAAGCATCAAGAGGATATGACGAAATTGCCGTTACTATTACATGCCATACGTCAATTACCGCGTCCACACGGTTGTCATCGCAATAACAGTGTGATTGTTGCTATGCCAACGACAGTTCAACGATTGGCCAAACGTGGGTTCGATCCTGTCAGTATTCTATCTGCTCAATTGTCTAAACATTGGCAAATTCCTGTATGGCAAGGCATCGAGCGTATCGACGATACAGTTAGTCAGCAAGGACTTTCTCGTGCCGAACGTCTTAGCAACTTAGATAACGCCTTTGCGCTAATCGAAAAGCCTCCTACAAAACGCTTACTACTATTTGATGACGTATCTACCACAGGTGCAAGCTTACAAGCTTTAGCCCGAGCGTTCATTCCACCTGCAGCAGTAAAATCAGCAACGGCTAGCAGCCATAGTAGCTATCAAATTTCTGCTTACGTATTAGCACATGGCAGCAAATCCTAAACCCAATATATCTTTATCAGTAATATCCAGTTATTGCTAATATATTTCCTTAAAGCTATATTGTTATATTTATGTATACTAATTTGTTGTTCTGATCTAAATGTATAAACGATCTTTTGGTGAAATAATATATGAGACAAGAACATAGGAAAGTGCCTATAGTCATTTTTAGATGGTATTTATTAGATATCGTGGAATGAAAATTGCATGCTATTAAATAGATATATGTAGAAAATCATGGTAGTAAGGCAACAATATAAGATACTCATAATCAATATGCCATAAGTAAAAGACAGATAATCGCAGTTTTAAATAGGAACACGATGTGAATGCATCTTTGAACACTCCACTACCTAAGCTAAAGAACGTAAGCTCAGGTTTTACCTTAATTGAATTAATGGTAACGATTGCTGTTCTTGCCATTATTGCAGGTATTGCGGCACCTAATATTAGTACCCAACTTGCAAATCAGCGCGTGAAGTCGACAACAGCTACTTTAGCTAATGCACTGAAAGAAGCCAAGGCTGAAAGTATTATTCGTCGTCAAAACATTACTTTAAGCTATGATAATGATAGTAATCCTAAAGTCATTATCATTTCAGGATCAGAAGCAAATCCTATTGCTAACTATAGCTATAATGATGAAAGTGAAATTGTATCAGCACTAGAAACCATAACCTTTGAACCTAGTAAACGAGTCACTGCTACAGTCACTTACACTGTCTGTGATAGCAATACTTCAGTGCAACCAAGAGTAATTTCAGTGAGTAGAGTTGCTAATATTACTGACCAAGTAGGAGGTAGCTGTCAATGAATGGGTCAAGTTTTCAACGAGGTGTTGGTTTAGTAGAGGTATTAGTGGCTGTTTTACTACTATCCATTGCGATATTGGGCTTTAGTGCGCTACAAATGCGTGCAATTACAGCCACTGACGAGAGTTTAGTTAGAACCAAATCTTTAACAGTGGTTCGCAATTTAGCTGAAGTGATGCGTGGCTATCCAGAGGCGTATATTAAAGATAGTAGCGCACCTCCTTTTGAAAGCATACTCTCGACAGAGTTTTCTGAGTTATCCTTAGCTGAACGAGCAAAAGTAACTCCAACTATACAGGCTGTAATAAATAGTTCGGCTACTGATACAGTGGTTATCTCATATGTTAAAACTAATAATGATGGTACTAAGACCACCGTCAGTAAAACAGTAAGTATTTTAGCTAGTGGTGAAAATTGCTTATCTACTACTACTAGTAATATAGGTGGCAAAATTGTACCAAAACAATCTTGTACTATTAATGAGCTTGCTGCTCGTGATGGGCTTATGATCAAAAAGATGGCAGCTGATGAAAATATTGCTGTCAGTATTGCTACCTGTCCTGGAAGTTCTGCGAATGCTATACAACAACAAATGTGTATTATTACCGCATGGAATGGTACTAAGCCAATATTAGACGATACAGAGGTAGATGCTTGTGGAAAGGTAAATGGTACCTATCATATCGGCAGTCAATGCCTTATCTCGGAGGCATACTAATGAATAATAACCAGGTAAGCCATTTCAATAATAGCTCTTCAGGTTTTACTCTGATTGAGCTGATTATTTCCTTAGTATTAGGCCTACTAGTTTCAGCGGCTGTAATACAAGTTTATATTATTAGTGCTCGTACGAGTGTAGTGCAGCAAAGCGCCTCTGAGGTACAAGATACTACAATATTTGCACTGCAAGCAGTTGATGACCATATTCGCTTAGCGAACTTAGGGAACCCAATAAGTAATATTACGAGTACAACTCCTCATAGTGGTATTGTGCTAACTACAAATAATTTAGGTAATAGCAATGCTACTGATGAAAAATACTTAACTGTAAGTGCTGATAGTGACGGTTGGACAGGCTTATCAAATATAGTTGGTATTGAAAGTGACCAATTAACTATTCAATATAAAAACATAACTTCAGCATCGTTATATGATTGTGAAGGAACAGAGATTGCATCAGGTAGCAGTGATTGGGTGGTTGAACGCTATTTTATACGTAAGGCTACAGGTGGTGGTGCTACTGATTTAGTATTGGCTTGCGCTGCTGGTCGAGTTGATGAAGAAGGGGCAATAGTCACAGCATTTACTGGTACTGGATTTACTGGTACTGGAGAAGTGATTATACCTGCAGTAGATCAGTTTAAAGTTTTATTGGGAACGATGACCGATGTTTCACAATTGAGCTATATGCCAGCGAATACCTATTTAACGCTCACAGAAAAACCTGCAATCACCACTATCAAACTTGGAGTAATTGTTCGTAGTACTACTCCGTTAATAGAAGATCCTGAAAGTGAATTAGCAACTGAGGATAAAGGAAAGTTTGTGGTGCTAGGAACGGAACAGAAGCTAAATACTGTTAGTATGAATGAAAATTATTATCGTCGTAGTTATGAATCTACTATTACGTTGCGAAGTGCTCGTGTCATGTCTGTTACTGGTCTAAAATCTAATGTCACGTCATAAAAAAGAGGCGATATGTCAAATTATCAGCGATATCAGCGCTCCATAGTGCCACCATCTAGTCAACAAGGTGCAGTACTTATCGTAGTTCTATTGTTCTTGGTTTTGATTATATTGGGGGGCGTTATTGCGGTAAAGCAAAGTAGCACGGACCTGAAACTCGCCACTAGTGACCAAATTAATGCACTACTACTACAGTCAGCAGATAATGCTAACCAAAATATAGAGCAAAGTATTAATGGCAGCAGTGATTCAGATGCTTACGATGCTATGATATCGCGTGGTGGCCCTTTTGGTCATTTTATCTTGTCTGATTATAGTGTCGAGAATGAATATGTCTTTTGCTTCCGTCCACGTGATCAGTTATTCAATGTCAATAAAACTTCAATCATAACGCCAGATGGTTCGTTAACAAGTACGGGCTATTGCGATTCTACTGAATCAAGTGATTATATTAGCAGTCGTAATACTAGTATGACGCAGGTGAACGTATCGCTAACACCACCAAATGCAGAGAACGAAGCATTCGGTAGTTACAGTATAGGGCAAGGAAGTAGTTTGATATCAAGCAAGGCATTTATGTTCGATATCAACAGTACAGCTGTATTACCCGCTTACGGAAATACTAAGCTAGGTAATATAGACTGCTTCAAGCAGACCAGTAGATTGCATACAGCGTCTGCTGCTGACTATACAGATACGATTGGCGGCTGTATGGCAGAAGCTGGTGTACCCAATAAGATCATTTATGAAATGGCCGATGTTGAGAACCAGTCGTTACGTACCAAATGTGTCGATTTTGGTGAAGGCGCAGGATTACTGTGTACCTTGCCATCTAGCTAACAAATACTATATTTTGTTATTTGCCATATTGAATAGTGTTATCACTACTCTGCTATCATTTATATTAAGGAATAGGTCATGAAACAGTTAATGAGTCAAAGGTCTAAACGACAAACATGGCCTATTAAAGCGTTAACGGCAGCGGTGACAATCGCCATAACAAGTCTAGTGCCTGCCAATGGTGCTACAGTGACGAGTGACAGAAAACCTATCGGTGATCTTGAGATATATAAGGCGGCTAAGCCAGGTACGGCATCTATTTTTATGATGCTGGATACTTCAGGGAGTATGGGGTGGGTGGATGGTAGCTGCATTTTCTACGCTCTTCCTACTACTCTTCGTTTGGTGGTGTACCAGCGAAGGTCTGACTCTAGTAAGTCAGATGGGTTGTTTAGAGACGAAGAAGGAAATACAGTAATAGATAAAACGGTACCACCTGCCACAGATCAAAACTTCACATATAGTACTTGTATAGATAATCAAGGTAACGTAGTGGGGCGTAATCTGCTCAGCCGTTTGCAAGCAGCCCTTGTAGAATTGCTAGCAGATGAGGTATTTATAGGGGTTCTAGGTAGTACTATAAAAGATACAGGCTCCCTTCCAGATGATTATGGTATAGGTATGGGTACATATCCCGTTAGTAATGGAGGAAAGGTATTGGTCCCAACTCGGGAGTTAACGGCTGCACAGCGTGTAGAGTTAATAGATAAAGCAGTAGCATTAGAAGCAAGCGGCGGCACTCCAACAGCTAGTGCTTTGGCTGAAGCCGGTGCTTATATGATGGGTACGAATACTAAGGTTAGTTCTTATAGTAATTATAGTGGTTTTAGCCAGTCTGTATCTAGTGCCAAACAAAGCAATAGCTATATCTCTCCTTTAAGTGATAAGGAATGTAGTGGAAATGGTATCTATTTACTAACTGATGGTGTTCCTAGTAATCTGAATCAAAATGGGGTGAAAGGGGTAATGAACCAATCATTATCAAAATCAAACCCATCTCTATCAGTAAATCAGTGTAATGCATTAAGTGGTTCAGGTTGGAGTTGTACTGCTGAATATGCAGCACTGCTCCGAAATCCTGCCAACAATAATAAAAAACTACCAATTAAAACAGCAACTGTGGGTTTTGGTGGTGTTTTTTCTGGTCTAAATGGAACGCGTTCAATTACAGTAAATGGTGAAACAAAATCGGTCGTCGACTGTGGTAGTGGTGATGCAAACCAAAATACGCGTAATTTGTGTATGTTAGGTGAGAGAAAAGGTGATAATGAAACGAAGACATTTGGTGACGGAGGCTTCTATTATACTGAGAACTCTGAGGAAATTGCTGCCAGCATAGTTGACTTCTCAGCTAGCCTTGTACAGATTATTAATACAGCACCTTCAGGTACAATTACTATTCCAGAGGACCCTTACCGAGCGGCAAATCAACTTCCTTATGCCTATTTACCTATGCTAGATCCTGATATTGTTTCCACAGCAAGTATATGGAAAGGTAATCTTAAAAAGTATAATTTGGATCAAGGAACATTATTCGGAAGAGGCAGCAATAAACTTTATAAAGATATCGCTGGCAATCTAGATGAAAATACACAAGATGAATGGCAAACTGCTAATTTTGTAGTAGAGGGCAAAGCGGCCAATAATAATATTGCGGCTGGCGGTGTATATGCTCAATTACAAGCACCAAGTGCAGGTTTGGGTAGTGTGCGTACTCTCTATGTCGAGGATTACACGACGGCTACCGATAAAACACCAATATTGCGTAAAGTTGGTGTTGATAGTAGCGGCAAACCATTTGGGTTCGATAAACTCAAAGATACTGTTGCTTATAGTCAGTTAAATCAACGTCGTTTGCTGAGTTTTTTAGGTTTTGGTGGTGTGCTGACTAATGATGGACAACCAACGACCCCGCTTACGACTGAGACTAATAACTTAAGCTTAACCAAGCCGACCAATGAAGTAAAATTGTTAGGTGGTGTTGTGCATTCCAAGCCTGAAGCTGTTTCTTATGGTTCAAAATTAGATGATAAAGGCAGTATTGTCGATCCTCGAGAGGATTATCTACTCTTTGGTTCTATGGATGGAGCTTTGCATTTAGTCGATGCAAAAGCAGGTAAAGAAGAGTTTGCTATCATTCCTAGAGAAATGTTAATAAATCAACCAGAAGCTCTAGTAGAGAACTCTAAAAAGGAAATATCTAAAATTGGTCAACCTTATTTTGGTGTGGATGCTCCCTGGTTAGTCAAAACTGATTACGCTTATGATTTACCAGGAGGAAAGGTAACAGTTGATCAAGCATCAGGTAAGGGTATGTTTGCTTATGGTGGTCTGCGTATGGGAGGCGATTCATTCTACGGAATGAATATAACCAAAAGATCTGAACCTAAGATGCTATTTACGATTACGCCACAAGGAGTAAGTTCAGCTACTTCAGGTATGTCCTCAACAACGGGTTTCAATCGTTTAGGTCGGATTTGGAGTAAACCAATTGCAGCAAAAATCCGCTTGACCAAAGGGTCTGACTCCAAAAAGAATAGTGCACCAACAGACGTGCTCATATTCGGTGGTGGTTACGACATGCAATACGAAGTAGATGGCTATGTGCCTACTACTAGCACGCCTGCCAAAGGCAATGCGATATATATGATCAATGCTAAAACAGGCAAGCTGATATGGTCAACTAGTAGCGAAGACACTTCGGGTGTCAATGTCAAAACAGATACGATGATTAATAGCATCACTGGCGGCATTGCTGTACTCGATAGGGATAATGATGGTTTGATGGATCATCTTTATGCTGCCGACTTGGGTGGGCAAGTATTCCGTGCAGACTTTGAGAATGCACGCATTGCTCAGTTCGGCTTTACAGCCGTGAACAGTTTCTCTAATAAAGGTGTGACGCGCATTTTAGATGTAGCCCCTACAGATAAGAAACTCGCATATCGTTTTTATGAAAGCCCAGTCGTAAGCTTTTACCGTAGAGAGAAAGGGCCAGATACCGGTAAGCTCTTTGCTATGGTCAACGTTATCTCAGGTAATCGCAGCGCGCCTTTATCGACATTGCGTAATAAAAATGATTCTGCTAACCGATTGTACGGTATCATCGATAATGATGTGACCAATAAGGATCTATTTACCACTGGTTTTACCAAGACTATTAAAGATCTAAAAGAAAATCAATTGGTTGATTTAGGTGCTGAAATTCCTAAAATTGCAACGGCGACCACTGATATAGCTCGTGAGAGCAAAAAAAATGATGCTATAAAATCGATGATAGGTGTAGCTAAAAATGGTACAACTCCAGCAGCTCCAGCAACCAAAAATGGCTGGTATTACCCATTAACTCGTTTTGATGGTTACAATAACGTTAGATATAACAAAGGTGTGGGCGAAAGTACAGTCATTAATAATTTGCTTTATACCACTGTATATAACCCTGACAAAGTATACGGAAATACAGCAAGCTGTTCAGCGAAAATAATGGGCGGCTCTGAACGTCAATTATACTGTTTACCTTATGGCGTATGTATGGATGAAACCTCAATAACTGGTACAGGCGGCTTTACACCTGCAGGTCAAGGTATTCAGGAGTTGGCTATTGGTGCCTATAACGCAGATAATACAGATATAAAAGTACTGATTGGTACGACAACAATCGCCGACCGAATAGATGCGGCTAAACGTGCAAAATATGGTACAGATGGATTCAAAGATAGCAGTAATATCAAAGATCTTTATCCTGGTGAAAACAACAGTGCCACACAAAATAATGGTGATGGATCAGCTGTTGAGTTTTTATTCAATGAACGATATACCTTGCAACCAAAAGCATGGTATGAACGAAAAAAACAGTAACTGTGACGTTCTAGTTGCCTAGTATCAGTATTTAATAATGAAAAATAACTTTGCCTACATTTATAATGAGACAGCAAACATGACTAAGTTGCATATAAAGAAAGCAGAAAATGCGACAATGCGTAACAATGTGCATGGTTTTACGCTCATAGAAATGCTAGTTGTACTCATTATCCTATCTATATTGGCCACCATTGTCATACCAAGCTATCGTCAGTATGCTGTGCGCAATGCTGAAAATGATGTACAAGCAAAGATGCTACAGTTAGAGATAGAACTGGAGCGCTGGCGAGCTAAGTCATTAACTTATCAAGGGTTCCAACCACGAATCATAGATAGCTCTAATAACACAGTGACTTATGGTTATGCAGATAGCCCTGCAACAAACAAGACTATCTATGTGCCAGATGGTAGCGATGCCAGTAATTATCGATACAAGATTACGCTCGTCGATGGCGACACTCCCGCTAATTCATTAGTAAATACAGCAGTAAATGCTACAGGGCGCACATGGAAGATGATTGCCGAACCCGAAGGTTCAGGTATAACTACTTACGCCAGTAGAATGATGATGAATAGTGCCGGTCTACGTTGTAAAAACACTAGCAAGAGTACTTTCGATGTGACCAATGCTGACTGCGATACAGGTCAAGAGGAGTGGTAATGAGCAAATATTGTAAACAATCACTATCAGCCTCTACCAGTCAGTCAGGCTTTACACTCGTAGAGATAATGATAGTCGTTGCTATCATTGCTATTCTCGCAGCCATCGCCTTTCCTAATTATCAGCAATATGTCATAAAGACCAAGCGCACGGATGCTATGAGTGAGTTGCAGAACATAGCATCGCAGCTCGAAAGTCGCAAGCTGGCACAAGGCACTTATAGTAACGCATTGATTACAGGATTAGGCGGTAACTTTCCTAGGCAGGGACCGACACTCTATGTTATTACCTTTAGCCCCAACCCACTGACATCTGAGTGGACTATTACAGCAATACCTCAAGCCAATACTCAGGTCATTAACGATGGTACATTGACGCTGAGCTATCAGAATGTGAAGTGTCGCGATAGTGTTTGCGGTACAGGCGATGAGTGGAATCAGTAACATTCTTCGTGACTGCTAGTAGATTTATTATCATAGATAGTGACAAAAAATGTCAGTTAAAGTTACTATATAATTACCTAGATAATGCTAACTGACAATTTTTAGTAGGTTAATAGCAATATTAATAACATAGTTTAGGATGATTTATACAATAATTGTCCTATTGATGCCAGTTTTAAGAATAATAGCCATATTTTAGTTATTAAATATTAATATCATAATTTTGGCACGCTACCTGCAACAGTTATAGTAAGAAAGAAATTTATTATATCCCTAAAGATAAAATGCGACTGTATTAACAACAGCCACTTATCTTTATATACCCCTAAAGGAGTTCTTATGAACACTGCTCAAAAAGGTTTTACCTTAATCGAACTCATGATCGTGGTTGCTATTATCGGTATCCTAGCGGCGATCGCTATTCCTCAGTATCAGAACTATATCTCACGTTCACAAGCGGCGCGTGTTATGGGTGAAACGACTCAGGTGAAAAATGCGCTTGAAGACTGTATCAACAACGGTAGAACGACCGTTATCATGCATACTGGTACACCAGCTTCTGGTGCAGAAGCGACCACTTGTGTATTAGGCACCAACCCATCTAACCTATTAGGTGCTGATGGTGACGTTATAGCAACGACTGCAAGTACTGGTTATCCTTTAGTTTCCACAGTTACAGATGGCGTAGCCAGTATTACAGCTACCTTCGGTAGAAATGCTGCTTCTGGCTTAACAGGCACAGGTGAAAATACTATGGTATGGACACGCGCTGGTAATGGCTCATGGGCCTGTCACGCAACTATCCCTGCAGAGTATCGTCCGACTGCCTGTACCGCTGGTACTGCTGCTGATGCGGTAACTGCGCTAACTGCTAGCTCTACTTCTACTGGTGGTTAATATCATCGTTATAGATGTGGTTAGTGAGTAATAATAAAGAGAGACATAATAGCTATTATGTCTCTTTTTTTTGATATTTCCTATTGTATAAGTGCTCTTTATGATGGTTTCTGTGCACCAGCATCCCAGACAAGCTTCTATTATCTTAATCATGAGCTTCTTTCTGTGGTATCTGATATCCAAGATTTTACTTATTGATTACTTATCATTGGATGCTTTGATCAGAGTATGGTTATTGGCCTGTCTACTACCGCTGTTCATTGTCGCTTATATTCAAAACCCACATAGAAAAAAACACCCACTCAATCCTATCAACAGCGCACGAATTAAAAGCAAATCTATCGTTTTTTTATCGCAGCTGGTTGGTATCTATCTTTATGCCTTTATAGTGACTGAAAGTGGTGTATCCATTTATGCGACCTTTGTCAATGATCTGTTTTTGTTTTTCCCTTTGGTCATGGTAGTTTCTGTAGGCTATATTTATTTCGTGGATAGGAGATTACTAGATCCTGAAGATGAGTATGCAAAGATAGGCGCGATGTTGAATAAAAACGTGCCTGTGGATAGGGCGTTACTCAAAACATTTATCTTGAAAACAGTGGTAAAGTTCGTGTTCATTCCCTTTATGTATAGTGGCTTTTTAGGGAACCTGGCAGCTATTTTTGATACTGCATGGCAATTCAATGCTACTGCGATTACTCTTTTGATATTTAATATCGTTATCAGTTTAGATATGCTCATTGCTATATTTGGCTATCTGTTTAGCTCAGGAATTATTAATAATCGAATCGTAGATACCGATAGCAACATACTCGGTTGGATATTTGCATTGTTATGTTATCCGCCGTTAGTTTGGATAATGCGTCAAGTTAATGACCAACAGGACAATCTGATATGGCAGGATATCATCCCTCAGGACAGCGTTTTTTATTGGCTGTTTTTATTGGCGATAAATGTATCTTGGATTGTTTATTGGTTGGCGACGTTTGAGTTTGGCATGACCTTTTCGAATCTAAGCTGGCGCAGACTGATTGATACGGGGGTGTATCGCTATACTAAGCACCCAGCTTATATCGCCAAAAATATATATTGGTGGTTATATACTTTACCCTTTATGGGCGTTGCCTTCGCTAGTGTCCAGTGGTGGCAAAATATATTGGGTCTCACCTTTGTGAGCCTCATATACTATGGGCGCGCAAAAAGTGAAGAGCGTCATCTACGGAAGTTTGTAGAATATAGACAATATTGCGATCAGATAGATCAGACAGGAATATTCCGTTGGCTAAAAAAAATGCAACCTACCTATTAGTAGCATTAGTCTTGCTGTTTATATCTTTGATAAACCTACCCTTTATCATGCATGTAAAACAAACGATAAAAGAAGCCGTTATTTTAGATAGTTTATCTTGTCATGGCGACCAAAAAGATTGGTTAGCAGAGATAGCTGGCTATAGTATAAAGAACTTAAACAACGCAAACCTACAGTTGTCGTACATTAGCTCGGCAGGCGAGCTATCAACGTGTACGGCGGGATGGCAAGGAGTGCCTTATCTCAGCAATAAAATCCGCCGTGATACGATATTTAGTTATGCCAGTCTAACGAAAGTTTTTACTTCTGAGCTGATATTGAACTTAGTGAGGAGAGATCAGTTAACGCTGGATGATAAACTCGTGAGTCTTTTACCCGAACTACACGACAAAGTACCAAAAGATAATAGAGTCAGCAATATGACGATATCCGATTTATTATCACATCGAGCAGGCTTTGATAGAGCTGTCTCTGGTGATCCTATGTTTAGGAGTCGTCCTTGGTGCCCTTATCAGATTGATACACTTGCAGATACCCTATTGGATTATGCGCCGAGTAGTAAATATGTATATTCAAATGTAGGGTACTGCTTGTTGGGGCAAGTCATTGAGAATTATTATGTAGATGATTATATTAAGGTAAGCCAAGATTATTTCAGTTTTGACTCCAGTCACACTTACTTCTTACAACCAAAGATTCAATATGACTCCGTTACCGATAGTGGCAACGATGATGAAGGTTTAAGTGAGATTGATTCTTTTGCTTTAGCGCCTGTAGGGGGGCTGGTAGGCAATAGTATCGACTTATCTAAGTATATATGGGCGATGGACAAGCAGACCTATCCTAATATTACCAGTCGTCCAAATAACATAACATGTGATACAAAAAAGGTTAGAGGTTGTCATGGTTTCTCTAGTTATGAATACAGAATCGATGATGAGTTAACATTTTATTGGAGAGATGGCAGGCTGCCTAATAGTAGTGCCTTAGCGATCATGAACAGTGATGGTGGTGTTTTGACTTTTTTATCCAACTCTGAGGATGCGACCTCTTGGTTAGTGACTCATAACCAACTGGTCAAAGCTATTTATAATATTTATCTAAAAGAAAAAAATAATGTTTAAACAAATTCAAAAAAAAGACATATTACAAGTCATCGTGCTGATTGTAGTCACTGTGGTAGTCGGCTACTTTTATGCCAATATTCAAGCGCGTAACCGAGTTTGGCAGAGTTTCTATCCAGTACGAGCTCAGCTCGCCTTGCAGCATGTGAGCTGCAGTGAAGGTAGCCCCAGTTGGCTGACAGACATACTGATAGAGAAAACCAAATACCAAAACGCACCTGCCAACCAAATCGCTTATATCGATCCGCAAGGTCAGCTGTATCACTGTGAGAGTGGTTATGTAGATGGCTTGCCGCTGCTATCTGATCCCATCAGTGCGGATACTCGGTTTCGCTATGCCAGTGTCACTAAGCTATGGACTTCTGATGCTATTTTGGATTTGATTAAGGAAGAAAGGCTCACGCTAGAGATGCCGCTAGCAGAGCTTTTACCACAGATAGACCAGCCCAAAGATGCTAGAGTCAACGACATTACTATTAAGCAATTATTAGAACATCAAAGTGGCTTTAATCGTTTAGATATCCAAGGCAATGATATGTTTGGCATTGGGGAGCCTATTTGTCCCAATAGCATTGAGAAGATGAATAGTATTAAATTGAGCTTTACGCCGGGGACGCAGACCAGCTATTCAAACTTAGGTTATTGCTTACTGGGCGCAGTAGTTGAGCAAGTATCAGGGCAGTCTTATCAGGAGTATCTACAGACTCATTATGATATACAGAATACTGATATACAGTTTATCTCGAGCCAGCGCTTAGACGATGAGATCAGCTATAACTATACCGAGACAGGACTGACAGGAATATCTGATATCTATACTGCTTTCAATTATGAGGACCTATACTCTGTGGCTGGGCTGTCAGGTAATGCGGTAGCACTAGCGCAACAATCTAAGGCAATGAGCGCTAAGCGGCAACCCAATATCTTATCGGTAGATGCAGATATGGACTGCGATATCAGCAAGCTAGGAGCATGTTACGGCTACGCGATGATGCCTTATCAGGACGATATTCAGTCTGCGACGGTACATTTTCGTGATGGTACTTTATTAGGATTGTCGTCATTAGTAGCGATAGATGAAGCAGGCGGCGTGGTCGCCTTACTGAGTAATGGTACGCCAACGGATATCGAACATAGCAACGATACTATCAAGACGATGATTTATGAACATCTTTCTAAGAACTAGCAATGACAAAAATCGGTCATGGCATAGTTAATGCTTAATACAAGCATTACTTGCTATAGGTGCTTGAATTATGAGACTCCATCGTACCCAGTCAGGCTTTACTTTAATAGAAGTAATGATAGTTGTAGCTATCATTGGTATCTTATCTGCTATTGCTATTCCTCAGTATCAGCTTTACATGGGGAGGACTCAGACAATGAGAGTTATCAGTGAGTTGAGCCAATTGCGTACGACAGTAGAAGAGTGTCTGGCGTCCGGCAGGACAGTCATTGGTCTGGGTCTGAATGAATGTGATCCACGCGCAACAGGATCTACTCTCATATTAGGAGGTTCGCAAGTGGGAGTGCCATTACCAAGCAATACTGGCGTCGCGCAGATTACCAATCCTTTGACAGCGACGAGTAATATTATAGCGACAGTCTCAACACAAGTCGGTCCAAAATTGGCAGGTAAAAAAATTCAATGGTTACGTAATGCACAAGGTTCGTGGCGCTGTAGTAGCAATATTACAGCAGACTATTTGCCGACTTATTGTACCTTTGATGCTAGCTTATAAATAGAATAGAAAACCACTTAATTGGCGATGCCATAAAGTGGTTTTCTTTAAGTGGATTTAGGAATGGCTATGAAATATATTATCGGTGCGGCGCTGATTAGCTCTCTTGTCTTTTTTCTAGGTGCTTTATTCGTGAATGGAATCGGCGTCATACCCTCTCAGAGTATATTAAGATACGGTTGGATTGCTTGGATCATAATAATGATTTTATGCTACCCTTTTGCTAAAAAAATTATGGCTTAGATTGAAATGTGCTATGTATAGTGCATAACCTCGTTCTGTATAATGACAGAGGGTTAAGAATAAGCTAGTATCATCTATCATCCGATACGCTTATTATGAGTCTCTATATGCAAAGAAAAGTACTAGCTATCTGTTTAATCGTCGCCCTGCTCGAGGGCTTCGCTGGTCTTGGTATCGAGATTTATGCCATTCGGATATCAGCCACTTATATCGGCTCGTCCATCTCAATCACTGGCGTCATTTTAGCGATGGTGCTGATAGCGATAGCTGTGGGCTACTGGTATGGAGGACGCCTATCTCAGGATATCAAAACCCCTGAACAAGCACTACTAAAGGCCGGGCGCGTCCTGTCATTGTCTGCCGTCTCGCATGCTCTCGCCTGTATTATCCAACTGCCGCTACTGTCTTTTATGAGTTCAAGTACGGACAATCCGATTATAGCGGCCATGGGCGTGGGGCTACTGTTCGGCGTAGGGCTGGCGTTTGGCTCAACGTCGATTCCTCTCATCACGCAGTTTTTATCATTGAAGTATAAAAACCACGACGGCGTAGATGCTGGTAAAAACGCCGGTATGATGGTCGCCATCACCACTATAGGTAGTGTGCTTGGCTCGACTGTGACGCCGATACTCTTGTTACCTTATATTGGTCTGATGAGTAGTTTGGCGTTACTTATAGCGTCGCTTGCGATCAGCGCTTGGCTATGCACCAAGCTTGCTATACGAGTACATAGCGACGATGACGTAACCCAGTCAACTCATGCTACTAATTATGTACTGGCGCTGTCTGCAGTTATAGTGACTATGTTTTTTATCTTTACCAGCAAAGTCGATACTGGCTTGCAGACCGCGACAGGCGCTTGGTTCATAGAATACATTGACTTTGAAGGGCAGTCTGCTGTCACGATCTCTGATAATCCTACTCAATCAACGAGTAGCTGCTGGGTATATGCCAGCCAAAAAAACTGTACATCTTATGGTAAGACTGCCATACAGGGTATTGAAAAAACCCAGCCTAAAACTCTAGTATTCCTTGGCGGCGCAGGTATGGGAACACCTAGCGAAGTAGCGTATCATAACCCTGAGATGGCGCTGACGGTGATCGATATTGACACAGGCTTACCTGATATTATCGAGAACCATTTTCTTAGAGCGCCGATAGCCCCTAATATAGAATTCGTCGGAGATGATGCTAGAGGTTATTTGAATCGCCATAGCGAAGCCTATTATGACTTTATGCTTATTGATGCTTTTCAAGGTAGGTATGTGGCGAGTAATCTATATACCATTGAGGCGCTTGCCAAGTTTAAGGCTACTAGCCCATATATTATGGCGAATATTATTGGCAAGCCAAATATAGATCATGGATATACTCAAACGCTATTAAGGAATTGGTACGAAGTATTTGGTGAGGCCGCTTACATATTGGCCACTAATGAGAACTATAGTTTAAATTTACAAAATATCATGCTATGCAATTTTGCTTGTCCCGGTAGTCAGAGCCTTGTGCAAGCGAGCTTCTTTAATAAAGCGCAACCTTTGCATACCGATGATTTACCAAGATTAGATAGATACTTTTACCGTTCTATTGAGAAATTATAAATGTTATAGTTTTCAAGACTAAAACATTCAATTTAACTCATACAAAAACCACCTAACAGCATATCGCCATTAGGTGGTTTTTTATTGGTCTAATATATAGATACTTTAAGAAAATGATTATCTCTCTAAATACTGAATCTTACCTTCTACACCATCCCACTTTTCAGCTTCTGGCATTTGCCCTTTCATCTCAGTGATGTTTGGCCATTTTTGAGCTAGCTCTTCATTTAGCTGGGTAAACATTTCTTGGTCTTTCGGTACTTCATCTTCTGAGAAAATCGCGTTGGCGGGACATTCAGGCTCGCATAACGCGCAGTCGATGCACTCATCAGGATCGATGACTAGGAAATTTGGGCCTTCATAAAAGCAGTCCACAGGACAGACTTCTACACAGTCGGTGTATTTGCAAAGAATGCAGTTATCTGTAACGACAAAGGTCATAGTGAGGTCTACCTGTTATTGGATTGGCTGATATAGTCAATCTCTTTTAAAAGAGTTATTGTGTCAGCCTTGCCTGAAGTATGATTTATACCTCTGCGCTCAGCTACATTGTAATTCTTTTAAATTAAATCAACTATAAGGGCTACATATAATAGTTGGAAAATAAAGCGTATTTTAGCGCCTTTACTACGCTTTGACAATTCCCTTTAATGACTAATGATTTTCTTCAGATGATAAAGTAAATCATGCGCTTGCTTGGGCGTTAGACTATCAGGATCAATCATGCTTAGCTCATCTTGCAAGCTAAATAGCTGATTTTGTTTTGAATTGTCCATTATGTCTGTCGCTTGAGCAGTACGAGTTATTTCTTGATCTAGAGTAGCATCATTATAACTTTCTTGCCGTTTATCCTTTACTGACTTAGCTAATTCATTTTTATCATCAATAGTTTTTGCTTTATCTACAGTTAAATGGTCTAACTGTAAGTTGTCTGCTAAATAGCGCTTAGCATCTTCTAGTACTTGGGTGGGAATACCAGCCATTTTTGCGACATGCAACCCAAAGCTAGAACTCGCTGCACCATCTTTTATCTGATGCAATAGCAATAGTTGACCGTCGACTTCACTGGCTGCTACATGAACGTTACGGATATCAGCATGATGATTGCCAATATCATTCGTTAATTGGGTTAGCTCAAAATAGTGAGTGGCAAATAACGTCAGGCAGCCAATCTCGACTAGGCGATTGACACAGGCATGGGCAATGGCCAAACCGTCAGTAGTTGCAGTACCACGACCGACTTCGTCCATTAATACCAGTGATTTATTCGTTGCTTGATTTAAGATATTGGCCGTCTCAATCATTTCCACCATAAAGGTAGATTTGCCACCAGCCAAGTCATCAGCTGAACCAATACGAGTAAAAATGCGATCGATATCACCGATGTGAGCACTAGTTGCTGGCACAAAGCTGCCGCAATGCGCGAGCAGTACAATCAGCGCGGTCTGGCGCATATAGGTAGATTTACCACCCATATTAGGGCCGGTAATCAGAAGTAATCTTTCAGGATGCCCTTCATAAGCATTGGCACTACCTAGTGCACAGTCATTGGCGACAAAATGGTTTGTACTTGATGAATTACCGTTCCTGCTGTTGGCGTTTGTTTGATTCAATGCTGCTTCGACCACAACGTGACGACCTTGACGAATATCGATATTGGTTTGACTTTTTGCCACTGATTCGCTTTGGTCTTTTGTATGTAGACCCATGACTGGGCGCTGCCAGTGATAAGTGATCGCAAGTTGCGCCCAATTACTAAGCACATCTATTTGTGCAATCGCCGCGCTTAGCTGTTGTAGTTCCGCTAAATGGCTGCTTAATAGTGTCAACAGTTGGTGATACAGCTGTTTTTCACGAGTTAACGCTAATGTCTGTGCGCTTAGATACTCGGTCTCGACTGTCTTTAGCTCATCGGTGATAAAGCGCTCGCTGCTCTTTAGCGTTTGCCGACGGATAAAGTGCGCCGGTGCATTTTTTGCCTGCATTTTAGGCAATTCAAAATAAAAACCGCTGACTTTATTAAAGCCCACTTTTAGGCTGGGCAATTGGCTTTCTTGACGCGCTCGCTCTACTATCTCATCCAAGGTCACTTGGATATTGTCATGCAAATGAGTCAAGCGATCAAACTCAGCATCAAAACCTGCGGCTAGCATGCCACCATCACGAATATGGGCGGGCGGTTCTGCGATAATGGCACGCTCGATTAGCTCAGCGACAGCTTGTACCGCAGGTAGTTGGTCGGGCAATTGCTGCATCAGTATTGGCAACAGTCCTGCCTGCTCATAGCTAATACCTGCAGCCGTTAGTAGGCTGGTGAGCTGGGCACTACTGGCAATACCGTCAGCGAGCTTACGCAGGTCACGCGGTTTAGCGCTCATCAGACCGATTCGGCTGCTGATTCGCTCAATATCGCCGATGGCATTCAGGGTCTCGCGTAAGTTGCTGACTAATGAATTATTTTCTAAATTTTGCTTAAGCTGTTTGTTTTCATCCGATTGACTGTCTGTCTGTAAAAGGTTGGCTATCGCCTCTAAGCGCAAATTGATACGTGCATGCTGACGTAGTGGACGCTTCATTTGCTGCACCAATAAACGACGTCCCATTGGTGTTTGACAGTGATTGAGCACAGATATCAAAGAAGTGCCGTTACTGCTGACGGGTGTAAATAGCTCAAGGTTTTGCTGGCTATTGGCATCGATAATTAGGTAGTCATCACTATACTCGACGATGAGTTGGTTGACTTGTGGCACGTGGCGTTGCTGAGTTTGACGCGCATAGTGGATAAGCGCAGCACAACTGGTTTGCGCAAGTGGAGCCTCAGCAATACCCAACCCGTCGAGACGCTGCACTTCGAACTGTTGACAAAGCGTATCGCTGGCATGCTCACGGTGAAAGTCATTGGCAGCGACTTCGATGATAGGGCAGTCCAGATGTTGTCGTAACCACAGTAGCCACTCTGTATCATTGCTTCCAATGCTGCCGCCAACGCCATCAATAAGCGCTTCACTAACGATGCATTCACTAGGCGCAAAACGTGCCAACACAGTAAGCATTTGAGTTTGCAAGCCATCTATATCATTTTTATCTGCTATCAGTGTCTGGGTAGTCAGTGTACCTGCGGCCAAATCCATCTGGCTAACGGCTGCTTGTAACGTCTGGCTATTGTCTTGCGTTTTCATAGTCGCAATATCGATGGCAACCACAGTCGGCGTATGATTAGGGGCAATCAATGCGTCATCAGTAATAGTGCCTGCGGTAAGCGTTTTAACCACTTCGCGGCGCATGATGCTACCAGTAGCAGATTTGCTTTTGTCTTTCTTTTGCTTGTCGCCCATCGCAGGGACATTAGACTTATTATCAGCGTTGCCAGTTGTCGATTCGTCAATTTGTTCGCATACAACGACAGTTTGCCCAGCCGCGATCAAGCGTGCCATATAGCTATCGGCTGCATGAAACGGTACGCCCGCCATGGCTATCGTGTTGCCTGCTTTATCCGTACCACGGCGCGTCAATGTGATATCTAATATTTGCGCCGCTCGCTTAGCATCATCAAAGAACAGCTCATAGAAGTCACCCATCCGGTACAAGAGCAATGCTTGTGGATAGTTGGCTTTCATGGTTAGATATTGCACCATCATCGGCGTATGGTCTGCTAGGTTATAGACGGTATCGCCTATACTTAAGCAGTCAGAGGTCTCTTGT
The DNA here is from genome assembly GCF_022129425.1 of Psychrobacter sp. Ps1. NCBI lineage: Bacteria > Pseudomonadati > Pseudomonadota > Gammaproteobacteria > Moraxellales > Moraxellaceae > Psychrobacter > Psychrobacter sp. Ps1. The sequence continues at coordinate 83,770 of NZ_JADQAN010000014.1, forward strand.
TTTGATAAGGTTTTTTCTGATGAATTAGGATTTGACGATTGATTTTGTCCAGATGGCTTTACGGTCATGCAGAGTCTCTTATAGTGCTTTAATAGGTTGTAATGAGTATTTTGTGATAAGGGTGCTAAAGGGTCATTTGTCTTATGTATGAGTTTGATAGATAGCTTTGGCTTTATCAATAAACCAGTTACTTATAGATAAATGGCTTAACGACAAACTTTGAGCCAAGACGCAGTGGTAGCAAGCGTATAAAAATCAAAATGTGAAAAATAATAAAGTCGCTGAAAAAGCTAAGAAATTTAAGAAGGTATTTGCTATTTTAACACGTCCTACTAGGTTTTTACTGCGGCAAATATCTACTCGCTGCCCTTGTATCCATCAGCGTCATAACCATATATAATGACGGCACACTTAATTGGGCGATACTAAATTAGGTAGTACTTAGTCGGGTGATGACAAGGCAGAGAGCTAAGCTTTGGCTAATGCGCACTAATTATCGAATATTCCATAGGTCAAAAAATTATGTTATCAAAGATTATAGGCAGTGTGGTTGGCACCAAAAATGACCGCGAATTAAAACGCATGCGCAAAGTGGTCAGCAAGATCAACGCACGAGAGGCTGAAATACAAGCCCTGTCTGATGAGCAACTACAACAAAAAACTGAAGAATTTAAAGCCAGACACCAAAATGGCGAAAGCTTAGATGCGTTATTGCCAGAAGCATTTGCTGTCTGCCGCGAAGCATCATTACGTGTCAATGGCATGCGTCACTATGATGTGCAGCTGATCGGTGGTATCACCTTGCACGAAGGCAAAATCGCTGAGATGAAAACTGGTGAAGGTAAAACCCTAATGGGAACCTTGGCCATGTACTTAAATGCGATCAGCGGCAAAGGGGTTCATCTGGTCACGGTCAACGACTATTTGGCTGCGCGTGATGCTGAGCTGAACCGTCCGTTGTTTGGGTTTTTGGGTATGACTGTTGGTGTGATTTACTCACAGCAGCCGCCACAAGAAAAAATCGAAGCTTATCAAGCCGACATTACCTATGGTACCAATAACGAATACGGCTTCGATTATTTGCGCGATAACATGGTCTTTAGCCTTGCTGAGAAAAAACAGCGCCCGTTAAACTTTTGTATTATCGATGAAATTGACTCAATCTTAATTGATGAGGCTCGTACGCCGCTGATTATTTCGGGTCAAGCTGAAGATTCATCACGCATGTACGCGTTGATTAATACGATTATTCCTGTGCTGATTCGTTCAAAAGACGAAGAAGCGAACAAGAATAACGAAGAAGAAGACTTTTGGATTGATGAAAAAAATCGCCAGATTGAGATCAGTGAAAAAGGCTATGAGAAAATCGAGCGCTTCTTAATCGAAGTCGGTGAGCTGGGTGAGAACGAAAGCTTGTATAGCCCAAGTCGTTTGCCACTTTTGGCTCACGTTCAAGCGGCCATTCGTGCGCATCACGTATTTGTCAAAAACGTTCACTATATCGTGGATGAAGGCGAAGTGGTCATCGTTGATGAAAATACAGGCCGTACCATGCCTGGTCGTCGCTGGTCAGAAGGCTTGCATCAAGCAGTAGAAGCGAAAGAAAACGTTGAGATCCAAGCAGAAAACCAAACGCTTGCCACCACGACATTCCAGAACTACTTCCGTCTATATGACAAATTGTCTGGTATGACGGGTACCGCTGATACCGAAGCGGCTGAGTTCAAATCTACTTACGATCTAGATGTCATCGTGATTCCAACGCATGAGCCGATTGCTCGTATCGATATGGATGACCAGATTTTCTTAACCAAGTTAGGCAAATACAAAGGCATCATTCGCGAAATTAAAGAAATTCAAGCCAAAGGCGCGCCAGTACTGGTTGGTACAGCGACGATTGAGGCCAGTGAAGAATTGTCTTACTTGCTTGACCAAGAAGGCGTCAAACATAACGTTCTAAACGCCAAGCAGCATGAGCGTGAAGCAGAAATTATTGCACAGGCAGGCAGTCCAAAGTCAGTCACGATCGCGACTAACATGGCAGGCCGTGGTACGGATATTATCCTTGGTGGTAACTGGCAGTCGTTTATCGAAGATATTGATGCGGTGAGTCCAGAAGAGATGCAGCGTCTAAAATCTCAATGGGAAGTTAAACATGACCAGGTTGTAGCAGCTGGTGGTTTACATATCATTGGCTCTGAGCGCCATGAGTCACGTCGTATCGATAACCAGCTACGTGGTCGTGCTGGTCGTCAGGGTGATCCTGGTATGTCGCGCTTTTTCTTATCGCTTGAAGATGATCTGATGCGTATCTTCGCAGGCGATCGCGTGGTCAATATGATGCGTGCGATGGGCCTCAAAGAAGATGAAGCCATCGAACATAAAATGGTCTCTAAATCGATCGAAAACGCGCAAGGCAAAGTTGAGAGTCGCGATTTTGATGCCCGTAAAAACCTATTGAAGTATGATGATGTTGCCAATGAGCAGCGTAAAGTTATCTATGGTCAGCGTGATGACTTATTAGCAGAGATGGACTTATTAGAAGCCATCGAAGTGATGCATCATGAAGTATATAACGCGATGATCAATCAGTTTATTCCGCCTGGCTCTATCGATGATCAGTGGAATATTGACGGCTTAGAAGATGAGTTAGAAGACGAGTTCAAAATTTCAATGCCGATTAATGATTGGTTAGATGAAGATCGTCGTCTGGATGAAGAAGGGCTGCGTGAGAAAATCGTTCAAACGGCGATAGATCGTTATCACAGTCGCCGTGAGCAGATGGGTGAAAAAGACGCCGCTCAGCTTGAGCGTCATTTCATGCTACAGAGTCTAGATAAGCATTGGAAAGAGCACTTAACGCAGATGGATCAGCTACGTAAAGGGATTCATTTACGTGGTTATGCACAGAAAAACCCTGAGCAGGAATACAAGCGTGAGTCGTTTGAACTATTCCAGATGATGCTTGGTGCGATTAAGTCTGAGACCGTACAAGATTTGTCACGTGTACATATCCCAACCAAGGAAGAACTGGAAGCATTAGAGATTCAGCAACGTGAGAACGCTGCCCATATGCAAATGCAGTTTGAGCATGACGATGTAGATAACTTGGATAGCAATGCGAGTGGTTCAGCTGCTCAGCCGCAACCACAAAGCCGCACTCTAAACAGTGGAGCTGCCGCAGCTGGTGTTGGTGCTGCTATAGCAGGTAACAGTAGTAATGCTAATGAACCAAACCCATATGCAGGTATGAATATCAGTCGTAATGCAGCGTGTCCTTGTGGCTCAGGTCTTAAATACAAGCAGTGTCATGGTAAAATCTAGTCGTTAGTCATGATAAGTTAATAGCTATGTATTGAACTGCTATTAAAGACAGCCTTTATCTGAAAAAGCCCTTATCTTAAGTAGATAGGGGCTTTTTTATATCTGTTAGATAAATTATGCAAACTTAAAACTTGCTAGACTAAGACCAACAAACACTTTGTATTGATTACTTACAAATTCAGCATAGGCGTGAATTTATGGACACGCTATAGTGTTTAACATATTTATTTGGGAGAGTGTCATGAGTGTAGAATTCTTAAAAAAAGTACGCAGCTCAGTAGTTTTAACAAGTTTGTTGGCTGGCGCCTTGACGGTCAGTGCTTGTCAGCAACAGGCAGAGCCAGAGTCGGGCATGGAAGACGGTGCTAATACAGAAGAGTCTGTTCCAATGTCAGCGGAGCCTGCTGAACCTAGTGATGTCGTCGTCGATACCGAAGACGCTTCACTTAACGAAGTAGAAGGTGATACCACCGCTTCAGTAAACAGCGGCGTGATGCAGATGTCATATCTATGTACCCCTGAACTAAAAGTTGAGGCGACTTATAAAGAAGATGCCAATCAAGTTGTTGTCGCAACCGACATGGGTACAGTAACGTTAAACCAGACCAATGAAGGTAGTAATCCTGAAGTGTTTGAAGTGGCGACCGCAATTGATGGTGGTCAAGGGTTCACACAATGGCGCGTAGGGCACGAAGCTCGTAAAACTGGCGTCATGCGTACTGCTGGTGCAGATGAGTCAAATGTTAATACATTCGAGTGTAATGAAGCTTCGTAATTTGTCTTCAATATTTAGTAAGTGATAGGCATTAAAAAAGCAACGCTAAGATAGCGTTGCTTTTTTATGTTGTGAAATAATCTTTATCAATCATACAATTTCGTAGTGGCTAAACTATCAGCGAGACCATCCCAGATTCTGTGTAACTGCCATTTAGATTAAATGCTTACTAATACGGTCATCAAACATAATCATAAA
>NZ_JADQAN010000015.1:0-87513 GCF_022129425.1 Psychrobacter sp. Ps1
CGGCTAATGAAAGCCCGCCGTATCGTTGAAACAGTCATTGGTCAGCTATCAGAACGATTTAATATACAAAGGGTACGAGCAAGAGATTTATGGCATTTGTCTCATCGATTGATTCGTAAGATTCTTTCACACAATCTGTGCTTTGTACTCAACAAAAAACTTGGTAATCCGCCTCTTCAGTTTGATTTGCTTATTTCAAGTTGAGAGTGGGGTTAATATAAGTAATATAGCGATTTAAAAGGTAAGTATCTGCTCAAAGTCTTGCGAATTGATGACCTCCGGCACGAGTGTGAGCTGTGATGCCAGATCAGTCGGCAACATACCAGTGACCCAGCCACTAAAGACGTCATCAGGTAGCCAAGCTGCGGCCATATCGTAAAGCTCAAGTGACTGAATCATGCCATGTAGCCGCGAGTCAGATTGCATCAATAAGCCAAAGACAGGCGCATCTAAGAACAATTGCACCTCATGACCAAATGTCGCTAAAGTTAGCGCAAGCGCACAACCTTCGTAGCTTGCTGCTTCAGTGGGCGTGTGCAGCTGAATTAATAATCTCATTATGTATTCCTAAAAATAGTTACCGCTACCAGTGATCTCAATAGACAAACCATCAAACGACACGCTATCAAAACTGTATCAAACGACAGTTATCCTGCATCATCATCGCAAGCTCACTGAGTCCCACTAACGTAAATCCTGTCGCAAGATTGGCACCGTCAAGCTGATGGCGTGAGCTGTTGTCTACATCACTCACACCGCGGCTAAGGGCTGTACTGACACAGACAGGCAGAGGTAAATTATACTGCTCAGCCAAAGACTGCCATTCTTTGGTCAAGTCTAATTGATCGGCTGACTGCCAACGCAATCGATTGGCTATGTGCGCCGAGTCGCCATAAAAGAAGACGTTGAGCAGGGGTTGTTCAGAGGTAGCATTATCGCTGCTGCCTATGCTATTAGTGTCAGTATTATCAACATCATGACTATTCGCTGCGCTATTCAGGTAAGTGCGTGCATAGCGTAACGCCAAGTGTGCCAATGGGTGACTAGGGTCAGCAGTAATCAGTAGTAACGGGGTAGTGGTCGTCATAAGGCGCGGTATCACATATTATAAATAAGAGTTTAAAAATTATGGCCGAGTTGCTATAAATACTTTGTATAAAGTCATTTGGTCGTTATTATTATAGTGCTTGTGTGCAAATTTGCGTGACAGAAAACAGAATTTATACTGATAATGAGACATGCAGCGGATCATACTGTCACATCAAACAGCGTTATGTCATAAAAGAGCGGCGCGTCGTCTCTATCAAAGATGTTTATGCTAACATAAAGCGCCGCAAACCAAGTAGAGTCACTGTTATTTAACGTGGTTTTATCTCAAGTGTAGGCACATTGAGTATTATTATTTGATGCTGTGACTGCCTCGTAAGAAAAAACAATAAACTTATGAGCTAGGTTCACGTAGTCTTACCATTCTATGTAAGGAGTTTTTGTCACTATGTTACCTGCTATGCCCTCACGTGTGAACAATGGTACAGATTATCAGCCTACCGTAGAACAACTGCAAGTCCTGCAGACAGCGAGCGAATTTGCTTATCAGATTTGGGAGAGTCGGACCGTCTCATGTCAGACGTTTTTGCGTAGCTATCCATTGAATAGTACGCTGACCCGTCAGCAAATCGATGATCTGATACAAGATTATACGCTAGATGAGAACTATCAACTTGCTGATGAAACCAAGGTCATGAGTGGTTTGCGTCACTTGCGCACGCTACTAATGATGCGCTGGATTTGGCAAGATGCCTTGCAAACGATCAGTCTGGAGCAGCTGACCGATGAGTTGTCTGAGTTTGCAGATGGCTGTATCTCTTTTGCTAAAGATCATACTTGTCAGCACTTGGTTGCTAAATATGGCGAGCCGACCTTTATCAATGAACAAGGCAATGTACAGATTGATGATATGGCAATCATGGCCATGGGTAAGCTTGGTGCGCAAGAGCTGAATTTATCAAGTGATATTGATCTAATCTTTATACATCAAGCGCGCGGCGAGACCAATGGCAATAAAGCAAAAGGCACACGTAGCATAGATAACAAACGCTTTATGACCAGATTGGGCCAAGGCATTATTAAACTGCTTGATAACAAGACCGCTGACGGTTTTGTCTTTCGAGTAGATATGCGCTTACGTCCATGGGGTGATGGAAGTGATTTGGCCATCCATCTCTCAGCATTACAAAAGTACTTTACGATGCATGGGCGTGCATGGGAGCGTTTTGCTTGGTTAAAAGCACGCGTGGTCGGACAAATAGACCAGCCATTCTATGAAGAGATACAATTCCTGATTAAGCCATTTGTCTTTCGTTATTACGTGGACTACAGTGCGTTTTCAGCATTGAGAGAGATGAAGTCTCTTATTCAAAACCAAGTTGCACAGCGTGAAGACTTGGATAATATCAAGCTTGGCGCGGGCGGCATTAGAGATATTGAGTTTATCGTACAGGCCTTTCAGCTGATCTATGGTGGTCGGCATCCTCAGCTGCAAATCAAACCTTGCTTGCAAGCGATGCAAGTATTGTGTGAGCTTGGCTATCTGGAGCACTCAACTTATGAGCAGCTACAGGCAGCGTATCGGTTCTTACGCCGGCTTGAGCATGCTATTCAAGCGATTAATGATCAGCAGACCCAGCGCTTACCACACGATGAGCAATGGCAGCATAATCTAGCAGTGACGCTGAATTTTGAAAACTGGCATGCCTTATTAGATCAGCTTAATCGTCATCGCGAAAGTGTCAATGTGCCGTTTGAGCGTATGGTCACTGAGCGCCAAGTACCTGACAACGAAGACACCGACCTAGAACCAGAGCATTTAGATGAGCAAATTGCCCGTTTAAAAGAAGTGCTGACAGAAGAAAATCGCGAGTTACTACAGAACTTTTGGCAATCAAAAATGGTGGCTAACTTAAGTGATGAGGCCAGAGAGCGTTTAGACGACGCATATCCTGTCATTGTCCATGCGTTGTTAGCGCATCAAGAACAGCAGCAACTTGCCAATACTGCTTTACCAAGATTGATCTCACTGCTTGAAGCGATTTGCCGCCGTTCTATCTACTTGGTCATGATTGCTGAAAACCCCAATGCAACGATTGAGCTGATTCCAATGCTATCTGCCAGCCCGTGGATCGCAAAAGAGTTGGCTCAGTATCCTGTATTATTAGACACATTTTTGCAGCAGCGTTATCGCCATCTGCCAGATAAACGTGAGCTGCGTGATATCTTGCGCCAACAGTTGCTACGCGTCGAGCCTAACGATGAGGAAGAGCTGTTAAGCGTCCTACGTCTGTTCAAAAAGAATCAGGTGTTGGCGGTTGCTGCTAGTGATGTATTGGCTGAACGCCCGATTATGAAAGTATCGGATTCATTGACTTATATCGCTGAAGTCGTACTAGAAGCAGCATTAGAGCGCGCTTTTGCAGAGATTGTTAATCGTTATGGGTATCCTATTGGCCAAGATGGCGACCCAGTCACTGAAGCGGACTGCGGCTTTGCAATTATCGGTTATGGCAAGCTTGGTGGCTTAGAGCTATCGTATTCTTCAGATTTGGACTTGGTATTCTTACACAAGATAAAAGAGCAAGGCATGACCACTGGTGAAAAATCAGTCAGTGGTATGAAGTTTGCCGCGCGTCTTGTACAAAAACTGATGAATTATCTCAATACTCAAACACGTGATGGCCGTGCCTATGAGATTGATATGCGTCTACGACCTTCAGGAAATGCTGGCATGATGGTAGTGTCTTGTCATGCGTTTGAAACCTATCAAATGGATAAAGCATGGTCATGGGAGCATCAAGCGTTGGTACGTGCTCGTGCGATTTGTGGAGACAGACGAGTCACTGCACGCTTCTGTGATATTCGCCGCGATGTCTTGTCGTTGCCACGGACACTGGATCAAGTACGTAGTGAAGTTACTAGCATGCGTATCAAAATGCAAAAGCATCTAGGCACGAGCCAATGGCAGCAGGAAGCGGGCAAATTTCATCTTAAGCAAGATGCAGGCGGTATTGTAGACATTGAGTTCTTAGCACAGTTTGCCGTATTGGCCTACTCGCATGAATATCCGAGTTTGACCAAATGGAGCGATAATGTGAGAATCTTCGCAGAAGTTGCTTTGCTTGGTATTTGGAATGACCAAGTCTGTCAGGATTTGACCGATGCCTATCTAAGAATACGTGCTGCCACGCATCAGTTGGCACTATCAGAGCAGTCTTTGCTCGTTGATGAGTCATTGTGGCAGGAGACGCGAGCGTTAGTACAGTCACAGTGGCAGCATCTCATGGGCGTAGAGACAGACGACGAGTAATATCGAAACTTGTATGATTAAGGCCTTGCCGATAGTCCAAGAGACGCTTAAACTGTAATGCTTTTCTGTGAGTAGAAACTATGAATAAAAGCTATCAACAAAAACTATGGATAGAATTGGTAGCTAGGAACGATATAATTAAAAACCATATAGTGCCAAACCAAAAGATTTCATTTGCCAAGACGGCCAGTGATATAATCGGTCACACATCATCATAACACTGTCAGTCGTTCGTCATAATGAAGCTGTTGTTTAGGCAATAAAAATTGACGCTACGGTGTTATCATACGATGTTGATCAATACTGTTAAATAAAACCTACCTAAAAAAAGTTAGACGTCAGTGCTAGCATAAGGACAATAAAATGAATATGGCAACACAAGATGGTAAGCTTTGGATGAATGGCACGATGATCGAACAGCCAGATGCTAAAGTTCATGTGCTTACACATAGCTTGCATTACGGTATGGCTGTGTTTGAAGGCGTACGCGCTTATCAAACAGCGGATAATCGTACTGCTATTTTCCGCTTAAAAGAACACACCGAGCGTCTACTTGGCTCAGCCAAAATCTTCCAAATGGACGTACCTTTTGATGCTGCCACTTTAGAGCAAGCACATAAGGATGTGGTCAAGCAAAACAACTTGGCAGAAGCTTATATTCGTCCGCTCATCTGGGTGGGTGCAGAAAAACTTGGCTTGTCTTCACGTGATAATAGCATCAATGCAATGGTTGCTGCTTGGCATTGGGGTGCTTATCTTGGTGAAGAAGGCATCAAAAACGGTATCCGTGTAAAAACGTCATCTTATACGCATCACATGCCAAACGTGACTATGTGTAAGGCTAAAGCCTCTAGTAACTATCCTGTATCTATCATGGCCAACCAAGAAGTGACGCGTAATGGCTATGACGAAGCTATCTTAATGGATCCACAAGGGTTTGTATGTCAGGGTGCGGGCGAGAACTTATTTTTGGTAAAAAATGGTGAGCTACATACGCCAGACCTATCAGGTGGTGCATTAGACGGTATCACCCGTCGTACTATCTTGCAGTTCGCAGCTGACCTAGGTATCAATGTCATCGAACGCCGTATCACTCGTGATGAGTTTTACTTAGCTGACGAGATATTTATGACAGGTACTGCTGCTGAAGTGACGCCTATTCGTGAATATGACGATCGCATCATCGGTAATGGTGGCCGCGGTCCATTGACTGAAAAACTACAGACCTTATACTTTGATGTGGTTCATGGTCGTAATGAGAAATATATGGACTGGTTAAGTTTTATCGACTGATAATAAAGTTACTTTAAAGACCAAAAAGGCGGAACATAATTGTTCAGTCTTTTTTTTGTGCTAATATAGCCATCATATTTATTCATACGATCAAAGTGAGCAGTCAATGCCAATAGATTCTAGTACAGCCGATAATAAAAACCTCAAACAAATTATTTGTATTAAATGGGGTACAAAATACGGTGCTCATTATGCCAATAAGCTATACGGCATGGTTTCTCGAAATATTACGCCACCGTTTCGTTTTATCTGCTTTACAGATGACCCTACCGATGTCAGACCTGAAGTTGAATGTCAGGAATTACCGCTATTAGATGTGACTATGCCCACTAATACGTTAGGCAAGTGGCCCAAGTCTCGTTTGTGGGGTGAGAAGCTAGGTGATGTCACAGGTGTTGTTTTGTTCTTAGATTTGGATGTGGTGATAGTCGATAGTCTTGATCCATTCTTTGAGTATGGTGTGCCAGATGACGTTATCTTGTCATACAATCCAAGTAATCCTTTAGAGAAACTTGGACAGACCTCATGCTTTAGATTTCAAGTGGGTTCAATGGTTTCTTTACAAGAGAAATTTAAGGCAGATCCGCAAGGTATTGCTGATAAATATCGTTTTGAACAACGCTTTGTGACTCGTAATGTGCCGGGGGGTGTAAAGATATTTCCAAAAAAGTGGGTCGCTCATTTTAGACGTAAATGTCGCCAACCTTTCCCTCTAAACTATTTTATCCCACCTAAAATCCCTAAAGGTGCCAGAATAGTTATTTTCCCAGGTGGTTTGTATCCGACAAATGCTATCAATGGACAATATACCTCTAAATCTGCTGATAATGCTGCTGACCATTTAAGACAGCTAAAAGACTCTAAAAACCTTAAGCATCCAATACGTCATTTACGTCACTTTATATTGCCAGTAGGTTGGGTTAAAGAGAACTGGAAAGAATAAAAAATTATTGGTACTGATAAACTGTACAACATCCACATATGGCTGGAGAACCTATGAGTAATGAAATTGTAAAAGTGTTTGTTGGCTGCGATCCTAACAATAGTGATCTAGAGCAGATGATGGTGCTAGATCACAGTATAAAAAAGCACACGAGTATGGCGGTTGAAATCGTATGGATGCAGCTTTCTCGTGATCCTGACAGCTTTTGGTATTCGAACCCAGAAAAGGGCGAGGGATGGGATACTCGAAAATGGGCAACGCCTTTTTCGGGGTTCCGCTGGGCAATCCCTGAGTATTGTGATTTTAAAGGCCGTGCAATCTATATGGATGCCGATATGGTTGTGCTTAGCGACTTAAAAGAACTGTGGAATCACCCTATCCAAGGTGAGGGTGTAGTCGCGGCTAAAACAAAGGATGCCATTGCCCGTCTTTGTACTTGCGTATGGGATTGCCAAAAATCTCAGAAGGTTTTAACGCCTGTCAGTCAGTTAAAAGCTGATCCAGAAGGGCATAACAAGCTGATGAAACAGTTTAAAGAGCATCCAGAGCTAATCACTCCTTATATAGATAGTTATAACTGTATCGATGGTGAGGATTTAGAGATTAAAGATATAAAAATCCTTCATTATTCTGATATGGGTACGCAGTTCAGTCACAAATATTCGATACCACGGTTAGAAAAAGAGGGAGCGAAGCATTGGTTTGACGGAAAAATCATGCCTCATCCAAGACAAGAACTTAGCGACTTATTTGATGCCTATTATCAAGAAGCTATAGATGCAGGTTATAGTTTAGAAAACTATCGTGTAGAGCCGTTTGGTGTAATACCTAAGAAGTCACATAAGCGTTATAAGGGTAATAAGATAACGCGTCCATTGAAGAGTGGGTTGTTATCAAAGATTTTTAAGAGATAGAGTATAAATAATTCTATATAAAAACCCGCTTTTTTAATAAATAGAGCGGGTTTTTAATTTCAGATTAGTGCAAAAAAAGATAGTTATTTAAGAGTAGAAATCAAGAATCGCTTGTATAACGTTTTTCTGCTCATTACGAGTCATACCATAATAAATTGGTAATCTAAGTAGTCTTTCACTGTGACTGGTTGTATAAGTATCTTCTCCATGCAGCCTACCACTTTTTTCTCCAGCTACTGACGTATGCAAAGGTATGTAGTGAAAGACAGCAAGTATGCCGCAGTCCTTTAAATGACTTATTAAGTCAGAGCGCGTCTGCATGTCACATACTTTAATATAAAACATATGAGCATTATGTTGACAGCCGCTTGGTATAGTAGCTAGTTCAATTTTACCTTTAGACTCAAGCATCTTAAGGTTTTCGAAGTAATAAGACCAGGAGTCTAGACGATTATTGTTTATCTCATTAGCTTTTTCAAGCTGTCCCCAAAGATAGGCGGCTTGAATATCACTGGGCAGATAACTACTGCCAATATCAACCCACGAGTACTTATCTACCATACCTCTAAAAAACTGACTTCGGTTGGTGCCTTTTTCTCTAATTATCTCGGCTCTTTCTTTAAACTGATCATCATTAATAATTAATAAGCCACCTTCGCCACCGCTTGTATAGTTCTTAGTCTCATGAAAACTATAAGTGCCTATATGTCCAATAGTTCCTAAAGCCTGACCTTTATAAGTACTCATCATGCCTTGGGCAGCATCTTCTATAACATAGATATTATGGCGGTTTGCTAGTTCCATAATAGTGTCCATCTCACAAGCAACACCTGCATAGTGAACAGGAACAATAGCCTTGGTTCTAGAAGTGATGGCTGATTCTATTTTAGATTCATCGATATTCATCGTATCAGGACGGACATCAACAAAAACCACTTTCGCTCCACGTAAGACAAAAGCATTTGCCGTGCTAACAAAGGTGTAGCTAGGCATAATCACTTCATCACCTGGCTGGATGTCTATCAAGAGGGCAGCCATTTCTAATGCAGCTGTGCAAGAAGGGGTAAGTAGCGCTTTTTTACAAGAAAGTTCTTTTTCAAACCAAGAGTGACAGCGCTTAGTAAAGTCCCCATCACCAGACATTTTCTCACTGCGCATGGCTTGTAAAACGTACTGGTCTTCATTACCAGTATATGGGGGTTTATTAAATGGAATCATTAATACTTTCTTCTTCTAAAAATGTCTTTTCTAATAGTAGTAAGTCCTGCTTTCTATCTTTAACTCTTCTAGCAGGGTTTCCTACGTATATACCCCATGCTTCAGTGCTTTTAGTGACCAGCGTCATAGCACCAATTGAGCAGCCTTCAGCAATAGTGACACCAGGCATAATAATACTACCAGCACCCACAATTACTTGACGTTTAAGAGTTACCTTCTCCATTTTCTCATTCTTATATTTTTTTGGAATGAGAGAGTTTACCATTGTCTCTCCGCTATAGTCGTCAGACTGTGAAAAAACTTTAACACCATATGCAAGCGTACAAAAGTCCTCAAGTTGAATTCCTTTTATGCCACCTGCTAGTAAGCACATAGGGGTGATATGGCAGTATGAACCAATTTGGATATGTCCAGATATGATACAAAAGTCATCAATTCTTGAGTTATCACCGATTTCAATTTGATCGGCATTATAAATACTAGCTTTATCGCTAATTTTTACATTTTTACCAAGAGACTTAAATCCCATCTCTCTTAATTGCTCAGAGTTTAAATAAGCCATCTTAGAAAAGTTCCGTAAGTTGTTGAATTAAAGTCTCTTTGGAAAAATACTGTTTAACTAATAAAACATTGTTTTCATGGTGACGGTAGTTTATATTATTGAAATCTTGAATATTGTAGATTTTTAAGCCTTTGTCCTTAAATAATCTCCATTGGCTGGTATCATCACGCATATATACTGTTTTTCCCAGGCCTAGTAAAGTAATGATATTACCTAATGCCTGCTGTCTACTGTTATTAAAAATCCCAATATCGACAGAACCTTGAAACTTTAGGTAATCATCAAATGGCATGAAGTCTGTCATTGGATAAAACTTATCGCCGAGCAACTCATTTCCTATTTTAATAACTTTTTTGGCATGATTTTGGTCGCTATAGGAGAGTGGTGTGTATACTCGAAAATCATTGTCTTCAAATCGGGCTAGTTTTTCAATTATCTCTATATGATTGTTTGTACTATTAGCGGAGTTTCCCAGTTGAATGCTAACCTGGCTATTGGCTGACTTTTTAATTTCAACTGATTTGTATATGTTGCTGGTATACATTAAGCACTCTTTGTACTCGCCTTTAGCGCCATACCACTTTCTAGCTAAGTCAATATCACCTTGCATATAGGTAACGAGATAGCCCATATTTTTAATGACAGACCGCCTATATATTTCTCTGACACGCCATCTTCGATTGCGCTTGCCAAACTTGTAAGTGTATAAGTCATTTCCCCATATCACCCAGTAACACTTTTTTAGTAGCCATGGAGATAAAAACAGTAGTTTCACGATGCTAATATCAACCAGACTATGCAGTATTACTTTGTCGGCTTGATGCATCTTTATTAAAATCTGAGAATAATGCTTTAACTTAGACAGTCTTTTTTTGTTAGGAAGTAAGTGTATGTTATCTGATTGAGGTAAGTCTTTTTCAGCCATACCTTTAGACAAATAGAACTCATGGCAATTAAAATCGAAGTTCTCTTTTACCAGCTCTATGAAACTTGGCATAAACTTTTCAGCTGAGCCTATATGTAATATCTTATGACTCATTATTGTGTCACCAGGTCTAATAAATATTGACCATAGCTGTTTTTGCTAAGTGCCTTGCCAATTCTTTCTAAGTCTTCTTTTTTTAGCCAGCCATTGTGATAAGCAATTTCTTCTAAGCAAGCAATCTTGAACCCTTGACGCTTTTCAATGGTTTGCACGAACATCCCAGCCTCAATTAAACTTTCATGAGTGCCTGTGTCTAACCAAGCAAAGCCACGTCTTAGCAGTTCAACCTTTAGATCTCCACGCCGCATATACATTTGATTAATAGTGGTGATTTCAAGCTCACCTCTATCTGAGGGTTTTACCTGTTTAGCAAACTCTATAACATCATTGTCATAAAAGTATAGGCCAGTCACTGCGAAGTTCGACTTAGGGTTGGTAGGCTTTTCTTCTATTGAAATTGCTCTTTTATTGTCATCAAACTCGACCACTCCAAAACGTTCAGGATCTTTCACCTGGTAGCCAAATACAGTAGCCCCAGACTTCTGATTCACCGCATTTCGTAATAAGGGAGTTAGACCGGGTCCATAAAAAATATTATCTCCCAGTACTAAACACACGTTACTGTCGCCGATAAAATCTTCACCAATAATAAATGCTTGTGCTAACCCATCTGGGCTCGGCTGCACTTTGTATGTAATTTCAATGCCTAACTGGCTACCGTCTCCTAACAAGCGCTTAAACCCATCGATATCCTCGGGTGTACTGATAACCAGTATCTCTCGAATGCCTGCTAGCATTAAGACAGATAGTGGATAATAGATCATCGGTTTATCATAGATTGGCAAAAGCTGTTTTGAGACACCTTGAGTGATTGGATAGAGTCGAGTGCCTGAACCACCTGCTAAGATAATTCCTTTAGTAGCCATTAAGTTTTTACTCCCAGTCTTTCGCGTTGATAGCTGCCATCTTGAACACGGCGACACCAATCTAAATTGTTTAAATACCACTCAACTGTTTTACGAATACCACTTTCAAAGCTTTCTACTGGAGTCCAACCCAAATCATTCTTAATCTTGGAGGCATCAATAGCATAACGTAAATCATGCCCAGGACGATCTTCAACAAAAGTAATTAATTCTTCATAAGATTGATTGTTCGATTGAGGCTTTAACTCATCTAAGATGTGGCAAATCGTTTTTACGACTTCAATATTCTGCATTTCATTGTGGCCACCAATATTATAAGTTTCGCCAATAGCTCCTTCAGTCACAACTTTATAAAGTGCTTTTGCATGATCTTCAACATAAAGCCAGTCACGTATTTGGTTACCTTTACCATAGATAGGGAGTGCTTTTCCATCTAATGCGTTCAAGATAACTAGAGGTATCAGTTTTTCTGGAAAGTGGTAAGGGCCATAGTTGTTAGAGCAGTTAGTGATAACAATAGGCAGACCATAGGTTCGATACCAAACACGAACCAAGTGATCTGAACTGGCTTTTGAGGCAGAGTAGGGAGAGCTTGGAGCGTAAGGAGTCAACTCAGTAAATAAATCAGTAGTACCTTCTAAATCCCCATACACTTCATCAGTAGATATGTGATGAAATCTAAATTGAGATTTCTTATGCTGGTCTAAGCTTTGCCAGTACTTCCGACTAGCTTCTAGAAGCGTATATGTACCAACGATATTAGTGTTTATAAATTCAGAAGGGCCATCAATTGAGCGATCAACATGTGACTCAGCAGCAAGATGCATGATTAGATCAGGCTGGAATTCACTAAAGGACTGCTCGATAGCTGCCGCATCACATATATCTATTTTTTGAAAAGTATAGTTGGGATTGCTTTCAACTTCGACCAGTGATTCTAAGTTTCCTGCATAGGTTAATTTATCAATATTTAAAATCTGATGGTCAGTATTCTTGATTAAGTAGCGTATAAGAGCGGACCCGATAAAGCCTGCTCCGCCTGTAATGAGAATATGCATATAATATCTTTTAAAATTTAGTTGATATGAAGTTACGTAATCAGTTGCTGTGCAAGAATTTGCAAGACTAAGCAAAGAAGCTTCTTATCAAGAATCTAATAAATCACAGAATATAGGGCAATACCAATGGTAGCGATAAGAATGACACCCGCTATTCTATTACGACGACGAATTTTCTGACGTCTTAATTTAGTTTGCCCGCGGCTGGCTTGATATTGCTCGATAAATACTTGACCATCATTCTCTCTATCAAAGATTTTAATATAACCAGACGGTAGAGGGGTCACACTTAGATTAGATTGACATTTTATCATTGCTGCATCAAAACTATCTTGATCTACTTGTGTTCTTTTACCAGCCGATTGTTCTTCAATCCATTGATTTATAAACTTTAAAGTTGCTTCAGTATTTTTAAAGAAGAGAGTGCCTGTGAGGTAATCATGTGACATACCTTTTTTACCTTTAGCTACATAAACTGATATATCTGTTTCAATTGTATCAAAATAGTCTAAAGGTGCCTTAACTAATGCATCTGCATCTAAATACACAATGTTCATGTTGGGATAAAGCTTTAAGTATTCTAATATAAAGTAAGGCTTTATACGTGTGTTTGCTTCCCAATATCCAGCATCTTCAACTTGGCTCAAATGATAGTTAAGACCAAATAGAACTAAAGATTCTTTTAGTCGCATCGCGTGTTCTTTGTAACTTGCTGTGAAATAGCAGCACACGACAAAGCTTTTGTTTTCATCAATATTTGTATCAACATTATTCTGTATAAGAGGGTTCATAGTGTTTTCAAAATTATATTGGTTGTAAATTAATAAGAGGTATTGTTTGAAATTAACTAACGCCACCATTTGGATTTTTCGTCTTTATGCAGACTTTTTACTAAACTAAATGCTGTGTTTTCTGTTTGTAGCTGATTAAAAACATATAATAATATAGTGGTAGCTAATAAATCCTTATCTTTAAATTTCTCATAACGATTACGCATATTCTTCAATGTATCATCAGCACCAATGCGGAAGTATGTTAACCCATTATATAAGGTTAAATGCTCGGCATATAGAGCATTTATGTTTTCCTGATGGGTGGTCTTTATGTCTTTCAATCCGCACAAGTATGTTTGCGTTTCATATACTTTAAGTGTATTTACTAGTGTAGCCACATTGAGCAAAATCGCAGAGCGTAGAGGATCCGTTGAATGATCGACAAAAGTATCGCACGCAGATACTATCCAGCGTAAAGATAGACTATTCAATAAAAAATCAGACTCAGCCTGCCATAGCCTTTCAAACTCTTTAAAAGTTTCTTGCAGTTTGTATCCACGGCGTAAAAGAATAATTAATGTGGCATGATAAAAACAGATTTCTGGCTGATTAATAAACTCTGCTTTGACCTTATTAAGATGATCAGATAGGTTTTTTAAACGCGGTTTGTGAGCATTTTCTACCCATTCAACTTCGTTTTCTGTTAGGGTTTTGGTTTTCATATCTGCATAGGATTTATTGGAGTAACTCGATAGAGCTTCACTGGCACCCAACTTTTTTTCACTAGCAAATAGTAGAACTGCTTTTCTTTTCCATCCAGATAACTCTTTCATTGAGCCATCACTCCTTTTGTTTATTTGAAAGTTCTATATGTTTCTAAATAAACCCTTAGATACAGGAGATTTATTAGTAACTTTAACCCCATGCTGATTATACACTTTACCCATCAAGTCAAATGAGGGTACTATACGATCGGTGATGGCCTTATCAAGTTTACAAGGGGCAGCATCATCTTTACTTTCATAAAATCTAGGCTGGCTGCTATTAATTAAGTCGATGCCGTATAAGTTAATGTGTTTGGCTCCCAAAGTATAAGCCAATTGGGCGGCGACAAAAGCTACCGTACCAGCTTCAACGAAGCCATTTTCTATATTTAAAGAAACGCCAATAGGTTTAGGGTAGCTTGTAGAGTCGATTACAAAGTCTAGATGGTCTTTAAACTTATCCAAAGAAAGTTTTTTCTTAGCTACTTTATTCAGTATAGGTAGAGACTTTAAAAAGATAGATTTATTATTAACAAGTAACGGTCTATCTACAGGGTAGATGATGTTAATAGAGTCGTGATATTTTTCTATGAGTTCAGGTAAGCTCTCTGCAAGCGCATGTAGAACTGGCTTAGTGATGAACAAGGGTTGACCAGAATATATATTCTCTATGATTTTAGCATTATGTTTAATGAATCTATCATCACTAATCACATAGCCAATTATTTTAGCAAAGTTAAAATTTTCGAGTAGCCTAATACTGCCATTAACAAAAATAGTAGGGCTATCTAGAAAATCCTTGTCATAATTCATATTACTTATTGAAGGACCAGAGGCTATTATATTGACAGACAAATTCTTATAGCTAACTAAATCTTTTTTCTGTGTAAATCTGACAATAGAATATGAATTATTAAAGGCTTTAATTTCAACATACTTTGGAGGTTTCATAAGATAGACTTTTATTCACAGTTTGGCAATAAAATATATTGTTTAGTATATATAAAAGCATTAAGTATAATTATAGTTCCAGTCTACTTTTTAATAAAACTATTGATCGTTACCAAATAAATCTCTGGTAAATACTTTATCAGCCACGTCATTTAGCTCATCTGCCCTACGGTTAGCGACAATGATATCACTGATAGACTTAAATTCTTCTAGATCCCGAATGACTCTTGAGTTGTAAAATAGATCTTCTTGTAAAGCGGGCTCATATACAACTACCTCAATTCCCTTGGCCTTGATTCGCTTCATCACACCTTGAATAGATGAAGCTCTAAAATTATCTGAGCCACTTTTCATTGTCAATCTATGTACACCGACGATCTTAGGGTTTTTAGAAATTATAGTATTGGCTATAAAGTCTTTACGAGTCTTATTAGAGTCAACAATAGCTTTAATTAGATTGCTTGGAACTTCATCGTAATTGGCCAATAACTGCTTGGTATCTTTTGGTAGGCAGTAGCCACCATAACCAAATGAGGGGTTGTTGTAATGACTACCAATACGTGGGTCTAGCCCTACACCTTCAATAATTTGTCTGGTATCAAGTCCGTAAGTTTGAGCATAAGTATCGAGTTCGTTAAAGTAAGCCACACGCATTGCGAGATAGGTATTTGAAAACAGCTTAATAGCTTCCGCCTCAGTTGATTCAGTATAAAGAATAGGAACATCTTTTTTAATAGCACCTTCAAGCAATAGCGTAGCAAATTGCTTAGCTTTTTCTAGCTGACCACCGATAATAATTCGAGAAGGGTAGAGGTTATCATGTAGAGCTTGACCCTCTCTCAAAAATTCAGGTGAAAATATAATGTTTTTTGTAGATAGACGATCTTTTAGATTTTCGGTGAATCCAACAGGAACCGTAGATTTAATAACGATTAATGCATTTTTATTGACTGCGAGCACCTCATCGATAACTGATTCAACACTTTTGGTGTTAAAAAAATTTGTCTCAGGGTCATAATCGGTTGGAGTAGCAATAATTATGATATCAGCATGTTTATATGCTACTTTTGCCTCTAAAGTTGCATTAAAGTTAATGCTTTTATTGGCTAAGAAGTCTTCAATATCTTTATCTTCAAGAGGTGATTGCTTGAGGTTAAGCAGGTCAGCTCTTTCAGGAACAATATCAACAGCTATGACCTCGTTATGTTGTGCAAGCAACATAGCGTTAGATAATCCGACATAACCTGTACCTACTACGGTGATATTCATGAAGAGTCCAATGTTATAGGTGGTTGATTGTTTTCAAGAAGTTATGACTTAACCTGCAGCATCTATTGGCATAGTTTCTTATTTTAACTCATTGCCAATGCTCCTTCAACCATGGGCTTGGCTTCACATGTCGATACCATTTACCGCCACTACCAGCAATTGCATCGGGCGGGTTAATCTCACCATGGAAGATAACGATTTTTGCATCATCCGGCAGAGTAGGTGTGCGTACAAAGTTAAAAGGAATCGGCGCAATACATTGATACTTAAAGCTGACACACCATGTTTTATCCCAATACTCTAGGTGATGATGCTCACGCAAATAGTTAGAGAGATAGGCCTGCTCGTGACGTACTTGGGTGCGAATGGTTTCAAAGTTTCGCTCAAAATTGGACAGCAAATCAGGATAGGTATTCATGCCAATATTAAAGCGATAGACAGAGCTGTTGCCAATCATGCGCCAAGGTTTTTTCCAGTCGCGAATGATGACGACGCTGTCTTCATGTTCTGCTTGGTAAGTGAAAAACGCATCGATATTATCGACAATGACGATATCGATATCTAAAAATAGCGCCACACCTTTTAAATCATACAGCTCAGGCTTAAAGGTAGTCAGTTTTTTCCAACCACGTTCAGGACCTGCTGGTAAATCCATGTCAGGTATCGGATAGCAGGCAATCGTAGGGTCAATACCTGTGCTGTCATCGGTCAAGCAAACCATTTTAAAATCCAAGGTTAGATGTCGACTAACCATGTTGTAGAGACGATTGACATATTCAGGACCATATTTGTCGCCCCATTTCATACAGATGATATAACGCTGTTCAGCAGCATTTGTACTGGTTTGCTTAGGGCCTATAGATGAGGTCTTAGTTACGTCAGATGTCATAATGCACTCGTATTGAGATAATAGTCAGATAAATGAAGGACTAATAAAAATAAAAAAATATAGAGTTCAGCCAATATTAGCATAGCTGTGACTGATGGTACGTCTAAACTGATGGTATGTATAAATAGGCAACGTTAGGTTGGTGATGACTAATGATTGTCGAGCTTAGTGTTATCGCTTTTAACAGTACTATCGATTTTAACGTTGTTGCTTTTAACGTTGTCGATTTTAACGTTGTCGATTTTAACGTTGTTATTTCGAACGCTATCGTTGATATTACTATCAGAGCGACTAGAAACGTTAGAATGGTGAGATTGAATAAAGGCTGCTAAAGTCTCTTTATCTTTTCGGTAAGGATTGCCTAAGTTTGGAATACGCTTAAAACGTCGATAGCCCCACATATAATGACTGTAGTTGTCTGTAATCATACGCTCCATGGCCTGATTGAGAGCATGAGTTGCCACTTCAGCATTACGGTCATACAAGGATGGATCGTTGAGTTTGTAGCAGTAAATATCAAAACCGCGTCCATCGGTACGGCGAATACAAGATAAGCCAACCAGCGCACATTTGGTCTTGCTCGCCAATTTTGAGGCAAGGGTACTGGTCAATGTTTTGATACCAAAGAACGGAACAACAACACCGCCTGATGGCTCTGGAACGTGATCTGGCAATACAATACTAAAACCACCTTGCTTGAGCGTCTTAAACACGGCTTTAACGCCGCTACCATCAGTAGGGACTAAAGTCGCGTTGAGTCGGGCTCGACCTTGAAGGATAAACTCATTAGCGAATTTGCCGTCAACTGGCTTATACATAATAGTTGGCGCACCAAACTGGTTGAGCCAAGCATTCATCATCTCCCAAGTGCCGAGATGCGGTACGATAGCAAGCATGCCATTTGGATTGGCAAGACCTTCTAAAAGAATGTCTTTATTATGGACATCACGAATCTGAGCGATACTCCACTCAGGTGGCATCGCCCAGCTTTTTATAGATTCAATACTGGTCAGACATTGATGATAAATAATGTCTTTGGTCAATGCACGCTTTTGCTGCTCAGACAGTGTATAAGTAATCAGCGCCATATTGATCTGAATGGTACGCATGATACTTAGACTGGGTATCTTAATGATAACCCAAGCGGCAAAACGTGCCAGCATCTGCAGTACAGACAATGGCACGACTTTGAAAATATGATACGGATTCATGACCACTCACATGGTAATGAATCACGTAACAAGCACTGTAGACAGCAACCGCGCATCATCAAACGATTTATTCAGCAGGCTTGCTGGTATCAGCCTGTGCTTTTTCACGCACACGGATACCAAGCTCACGTAGTTGTTTGCTATCAACGCCAGCAGGTGCTTGGGTCAGTGGGCAATCAGCCGTTTTGGTTTTTGGGAAGGCGATAACGTCACGGATAGAGCTTGCGCCTACCATCAACATAATCAAACGATCCAAACCAAATGCTAGGCCGCCATGCGGTGGTGCACCGAATTTTAGGGCATCAAGTAAGAAACCAAATTTGTCTTCAGCTTCTTGCTCACCGATACCCAAGGCTTCAAGTACAGCTTGCTGCATATCGTAAGTATTGATACGTAAGCTACCACCACCAATCTCAGTACCGTTCAATACCATGTCATAAGCGATAGAAAGGGCAGACTCTGGGTTATTTTTCAACTCTTCAACTGAGCCTTTAGGCTTAGTGAACGGATGATGCATCGACGTCCAGCGACCATCGTCAGTCTCTTCAAACATTGGGAAGTCAGTTACCCAAAGTGGGGCCCATTCACAAGTCGTCATTTCAAGATCTAGACCGATTTTTTGACGTAATGCACCAATCGCATCATTCACGACACTGGCTTTATCCGCACCAAAGAAGATAATGTCGCCATCTTCTGCAGCAGTACGCTCGATCAAGCTCACAAGCACGTCATCAGTCATATTTTTGATGATTGGAGACTGTAGGCCTGACTCTTTATCCACACCGTTGTTGATGCTGCTAGCGTCATTGACTTTGATATAAGCCAAACCGCGTGCGCCGTAAATACCAACAAACTTGGTATAAGCATCGATTTGCTTACGGCTTAATGATGCGCCACCAGGGATACGTAGGGCAGCCACACGACCTTTAGGATCGCTAGCAGGACCGGCAAATACCTTAAAGTCGACATCTTTCATCAAATCTGCAACGTCAACCAACTTTAGAGGAATACGTAAGTCAGGCTTGTCTGATGCATAGTCACGCATTGCTTCTGCGTAAGTCATGCGTGGGAACTGTTCAAACTCAACGTCCATCATTGTCTTAAACAAATGCTTGATAAGGCCTTCGTTGATGTTCATGATTTCTTCTTCGTTCAAGAAAGACGTCTCGATATCCACTTGAGTAAATTCAGGCTGACGATCGGCACGTAAATCTTCATCACGGAAGCATTTAGCAATTTGATAATAACGGTCAAAACCTGACACCATCAATAGTTGCTTAAATAGCTGTGGTGACTGCGGCAGGGCAAAGAAGTTACCTGGACGAGTACGTGATGGTACAAGATAATCACGCGCACCTTCAGGCGTTGCACGAGTCAAGATAGGTGTCTCAACATCCAAGAAACCATGATCGTCTAAATAACGACGAATCGCTGACGTTGCCTTGGCACGGAATACCATACGCTCTTGCATTTGCGGACGACGCATATCAAGATAACGATACTTTAGACGCAGGTCTTCAGATACAGTCGTTTTTTCGTCATTCAATGGGAATGGCGGTGTTTCAGATTTAGCCAGTACTTCAATTTCTTTGCCCAATAGCTCAATTTGGCCACTGGTCATATTATTATTTTCAGTACCTTCATAACGACGACGTACGCGGCCAGTTATCTTTAGCACGTATTCAGGACGTACAGCATCAGCTGCTGCGAAAGCTTCTGGGGTATCAGGGTCGACCACGACCTGTAAGATACCAGCGCGGTCACGCATGTCTAAGAAAATCACGCCACCGTGATCGCGACGACGATGTACCCAGCCTACGATACTAATGGTTTGCTCAAGCAAGCTCTCGGTTACGGCTCCGCAATACTCGTCTCGGTATTCGCTATGCGTCATAGTGCTTTGCGTCATAATATGGTTATCCAGTTATCAGCCCAATTCGAAGTACAATAATGCAGCCATTGTTGTGCGTTTCAAGCTATTTGCAAAAAAAACACACAAACAACGCGATTAAGACATATGGTCATCACGTTGGCTGCAGAAAATTTGATATAAACGCATATTATGCCTAATCTGCCTTTGTTATACAACCGGCTGAGTTCAATCAAAGAACGGGAGTCTGTAAGTATCTGAGGTATTTATTCTGCGTTATTTATATTGGGTTAAATATTGTCATCATGCTTGAAAACACCGCTTAGTGTGCACATATCAACCGCACGCTAATAAAAACAGCCATATCAATATATTTACTGACTTGAGGATTTGTAACCATGCTATTTCATCCCCCTAAAAACCCTGTCGAGCTTAAAATACGCCACTTAAATGATGCTCAAAAGCAGCGCCGTGAAGATTTGATGGAAGCCACCCAAGGCAAAGCTGCCCTCAAACAGTTCAAAAAAGTCATGGCCAAAAAAGCTAAGCAAGCATTGAAAGCAAAAACTAAAAATAAGAAAAAACATACTGATGATAAAGCACAAGTTTTTGTGCTCGATTTTGATGGTGATATCAAAGCAACTGCGGTCAAACATTTGCGTGAAGAAATCAGTACTTTAATTAGTACCGCAAATAAAGGTGACGAAGTTATCGTCCGTCTTGAATCAGGCGGCGGTCTGGTACACGGTTATGGTTTGGCCGCAGCGCAATTGGTTCGCCTAAAGGATGCTGGTTTAAAACTGACTGTTTGTGTTGATAAAGTCGCAGCGAGCGGTGGTTATATGATGGCTTGTGTTGCAGACAAGGTAATAGCAGCACCATTCGCTATCATTGGCTCAATTGGCGTGGTCTCACAATTGCCAAATTTCCATAAATGGCTAAAAAACCATGATGTAGATTATGAGATGTTTACCGCAGGTGATTACAAGCGTACGGTGACTGTATTTGGTGAAAATGATGCCGAAGACCGTGCCAAATACCAAGAAGAACTAGAGCAGACGCATGAGCTATTCAAGCATTTTGTTAATACATATCGTCCAGAACTCGATGTTGCCAAAGTAGCTACGGGTGAGCATTGGTATGGCGAAGATGCGTTAAAGCTTAACTTAATTGACAGTCTACAAACTTCAGACAGCTATATTTTAGAGCGTATGGAAGACAACGAAGTGTACGCACTTTATTCACGTCAGAAGCCGACGTTAGCAGAAAAGCTAGGATTGGCTCAAGCAGCAGAAGCGACACTGAGCATGGCTGTAGATAAATTACCTGATGCACTTGCACGTTTTGATTTGAATAGTCGCTTAAATATTCTGAAATAATGTTAGTTATCATTATGATAGTTAAATAATGGTATTTCAGCGCTCAGAAGTTTTTGGATACATTGTTTATATTTTGTAAAAGGCGTGGCCTAGCTGGTCGCGCCTTTTTGCTGTTTATTGACAATTGCTGTGTTATAAATGTAGCACACGGAAAACAGTATACGTGCGTACACTAAAGCTCTAGTAGAGCTTTTTATCAACATTTGATTTAGACAATCAATAAAGAAAAGGAAGTCATTTATGTCTAACGACAATTTAATGTTTACCGCAACAGAACATGGTCAAGCCATGCATGCCAAAGTCAAATCGTTCATCGAAACGAATATTGAGCCTATCGAAGCCCAATTCTGGGAAGAGTGTCATAAGAAAAACCCTGATGGTAATTGGAAAAACTGGGAGTGGCCAGAAGCCTACGAAAATCTGCGCAAGCAAGCACGTGAAGAGGGCTTGTGGAATTTATTCTTGCCAGATGACACATTAGGTGCAGGACTGTCAGTCACTGATTATGCGCCTATTGCAGAATTGACTGGTCGTAGTTTGCTAGCACCTCATGTATTTAACTGTAATGCACCTGACAGCGGTAACATGGAGCTGTTATGGCGTTATGGTACTCAAGAGCAGCAAGACAAGTGGCTTACCCCAATCCTAGAAGGTAAGACACGCTCTGTGTTTTGTATGACTGAGCCTGATGTGGCGTCAAGTGATGCAACCAATATGCAAGCAACAGCAGTAGTAGATGGTGATGAGATTGTCATCAATGGTAGTAAGTGGTGGTCATCTGGTCTTGGCGATCCAGCGGTTGATGTCTTGATTGTGATGGCATATACCGCGGATGAAAGTGCAGACCGTCATCATCAGCATTCGATGGTGCTTGTACCAGTCAACACTCCGGGTGTAAATATTAAACGTATGCTTAAAGTGTTTGGTGATTATGATGCACCGCACGGCCATGGTGAAATTAGCTTCGAGAATGTGCGTGTGCCAGTCAGCCACTTTATTGGTGGACCTGGTAAAGGCTTTGAGATTGCACAGGGTCGTCTAGGGCCAGGCCGTATCCATCATTGCATGCGCTGTATCGGTGCTGCCGAAAAATCTCTTGAATTAGCAGTCAAGCGTGGCATGTCACGTACTGCCTTTGGTAAGCCATTACTACAATTGGGTGGTAACTTTGAGCGTATCAGCGAGGCTCGTATCAAAATCGACCAAGCACGCTTGCTCACATTGTACGCCGCCCAAAAAATGGATGCTCAAGGCACCAAAGCAGCATTGACTGAAATCTCTGCTATCAAAGTAGTGGCGCCAACTGTATTGCAAGAAGTAGTCGATATGGCGATTCAGATTCATGGTGGTATGGGCGTGTGTCAAGATACCTTGCTACCGAATTTCTACGCGCAAGCACGTGTACTACGTTTGGCAGATGGTCCAGATGAAGTACATAAAACCATGATTGCCAAACTAGAACTAAAACGTCAGGGCTTTAGTC
This sequence comes from Psychrobacter sp. Ps1, assembly GCF_022129425.1. Classification (NCBI taxonomy): domain Bacteria; kingdom Pseudomonadati; phylum Pseudomonadota; class Gammaproteobacteria; order Moraxellales; family Moraxellaceae; genus Psychrobacter; species Psychrobacter sp. Ps1. Next base: position 22,849 of record NZ_JADQAN010000015.1, read on the forward strand.
GTTCTGCTAAATCTGACAAAGCTTAGTCTTAAGTTTGATTCTAACAAACGGTTGTGTGAGTTAGTTTTGATTTGCTCACGCAACTATCAAGAATAAGCCAATCAAAATGCTAATTAAGAATTCACTATTAACAACTTAGTAGTGAATTTTTCATCACTAAAGCGAGTCCTCATTTCAAAAATAGCGAGAAGAATGAGATAAATTGAATTGAGAACTGGCTCGCATATCTGTTATAAAAATAAATGACCACATGATAAGGAATGTCTCATGGCAACTGATAATAAAGTACTAGACAAAGGCGGTGCCGTACGCGAAGGTGAAGAGCTTGATGCCAAAGCAGTAAGCGCATGGCTTCGCGGTCAAGGCGTCGACGTGGTAGGCGAGCCTACGGTCACTCAGTTCTCAGGCGGCGCATCAAACTGGACGTATCGACTACAGTATGAGGGTGAAGATAAAAACCAAGACCTCATATTACGTCGTCCACCAAAAGGTACCAAGGCAAAATCTGCCCATGATATGGTGCGTGAGTACACCGTTCAAAAAGCATTAAAAGATGCTTATCCTTATGTACCTGAGATGATTGCGCTATGTACGGATGAAGCTGTTATCGGCGCTGACTTTTATGTGATGGAGCGGATGGAAGGTATTATTCCTCGTGCAGAATTACCAGAAGGTATCGATCTAAATCCTGAGCAAACGCGTCTGCTTTGCACCAATGTATTAGACGCTTTGGTAGAGCTGCATCAGATAGACTATACCGAGCATCCTGATTTGGTCAATTTGGGCCGCGGTGAAGGTTATTGCGAACGCCAGATCAGTGGTTGGGATAAACGTTATGTCAAAGCAAAGACACCTAACGTACCGAGCTTTGCACTGGTTAGACAATGGCTTGCTAAGCACACGCCTGCTGATAGCAAAACTTGTATCATTCATAATGATTGGCGCTTTGACAATGTCATACTTGATGCAGAAGAGCCGACCAAAGTTATTGGCGTGCTCGATTGGGAGATGGCAACCCTTGGCGATCCATTAATGGACTTGGGTAGTGCGTTAGCTTACTGGATTGAAGAAGATGACAATATCATCATGCAGCAATTCCGTCGTCAGCCAACACATTTAGAAGGCATGATGACACGTGATGAAGTGGTTGAATATTATCTAAAACAGTCAGGTTTAGAGATAGATAACTGGACCTTTTATGAAGTGTTCGGATTGTTCCGCCTCTCAGGCATTATTCAGCAAATCTACTATCGTTATTATCATAAGCAAACCACCAATCCAGCATTCAAAAATGCTTGGCTCGTTATACATGTCATGCATGCTAAATGTTTGAAACTAATTGCGCAATATGAAGGCGAAGCCTTATTCAATGCGCATGTTCAGCCGCATTTAGAAGACATAGGCGTAGATGCTGCTGCTATCGAGCAGTTACCAAGCCCTGTTCAAAAAGTGGTCAAAAGTATTTTACCAAAAGGTTATTTTGCAAAAGCACCTGACTCTCCTGAAGCGTAAGCATTCAGCAAACCGTACTTTAGCAAATATGATAAAAGGTAATAATTTATGACAACCATACTTTTAGCACGTCATGGCCAAGCGTCTTTTGGACAAGAAAACTATGATCAACTCTCAGAGCTAGGTACTGTCCAAGCCCAAATGTTAGGTCAGCACTATGCAGCCACACAGCGCCGTATTGATGCCATATTTACCGGTAGGTTGGTTCGGCAGCAAGACTCAGCACGTCATTTTTGGGAGCGTTACCAATCGTCTGTACATGTTAATAATAGCAATGGCATAGCTGTTGCGCCCGCAATCAACTTTGATCAGCCTGATAGTTATATTCTGCCGCAGTTTGATGAGTTTAATCATAAAGACGTGTTTGTTAAGTCAGCAGAGGCATCTGGTAATCGATCTGACATCTCAGCTGAAATCGCCAAAGCAGAATCGCCAGCGACACGACTGGCTGAGCTATTTGATCAAGCGATGCAGCGCTGGCATGCTGGTGACAATGACCAAGATTATATTGAAAGTTGGCCACAGTTTAATGATCGTGCACAGCAAGCGCTTGAACAAGTGCGTACAAAAGTAGCAAATATGAGCTTAGATCAGGACAGTACCGTGCTCGTATTCACTTCAGGCGGCGTTATCGCTGCAATCACTGCACAGTTATTGCGACAAGGTAGTCAGACTGCTTATCAGCTGAATAAAAGCTTGGTCAATACGGGTGTGACCTCTATTACTTTAAAGAATCAAAGTTCTCGCTTGTTGTCTTTAAATGAATACAGTCATTTATTCTCTGATGGTAAACCATTCGTGACATGGCGATAAATTTACATATGACTTGCGAATAATGTAGTGTCATATCTGCTTAAAGTATAAGCCTTATCGACGTTTATACTAAGAAATACCGATTTGATTCTGTGTAATATCGATATACAAAGGACGGTACATGCAAAATAAATTAATAAAATTGGTTGCTAAAAGTGCGCGCCATAGCAAAAACCAGATAGTAGGCGCGGTTCGACCTACAAGCTATCTAAAAGACCTGAGTAAGCAGCAAGTAGGCACAGGTAAAACGGTGCTTATCACAGGTGCCAGTTCAGGTCTGGGCGAGGGCATGGCCAGACTGTTTGCTAGCCTTGGCTACAACTTGGCCATATGTGCGCGTCGCACTGATCGTTTAGAGCATTTAAAGTCTGCGATGATGCAGAAGTATCCTGATATTCGAGTCGAATACCAAGCACTAGATGTGAGTGATTACGATACGGTTTTTCAAGTATTTGATGCTTTTGCAGATGACTTCGGTAGCATTGAGCGAGTGGTGGTCAATGCAGGTATTGGTGATAGCCGCCGCATTGGTAAAGGGCATTTTGAAACCAATCGTCGCACTGCTGATGTCAATTTTGTCGCCGCACTGGCACAGTGTGAAGCCGCCATGAATATCTTCCGTGCTCAGAACAATGGCCATTTGGTCGTGATATCGAGCATGTCAGCCATGCGTGGATTGCCTAGGCATCTGACAACCTATGGTGCAAGTAAAGCTGGCTTGGCTCATTTAGCAGAAGGCATTCGTGCTGATATGCTTTTGACCAATCTTCCTATCAAAGTTTCTACAATTTACCCGGGCTATATTCGCACCGAAATCAATGAAGGGTCTAAGCCATTACCATTTGAAGTCGATACAGATACTGGTACTAAAGCCATTGTCGCAGCTATCGAAGCGGGCGTAGATGAAGCCTGTGTACCGAGCCTGCCTTGGTCTATGGTCAGTCATGCGATGAAGCACTTGCCATTACAAGTAATGAATAAACTAAGCTAATCAAATTGGTTTTCCTAAGGTAGAAAAGAAGAAGCCCACTATTATTGTAGTGGGCTTCTTCTATTTGCTCTGAAATAGCAGGGCAAGTATTACAACGTTTGAGGATTATTTGACATATGCTGTTCACGAAGTTTTTGACGTAGTATTTTACCAACATTACTCTTTGGTAGTTCACTAACAAACTCAATATGACGTGGACACTTATAACCAGTCAAATTGTCCAGCGCAAATTCTTTAATGACTTCTTTAGTGACGTTATTATCGGCAGGTACGATGTAAATTTTAACCGCTTCACCTTGATTTTCATCAGGAATGCCAATTACGGCGCAATCGACAATACCATCACAATCAAGCATGACAGATTCGATCTCATTCGGAAATACATTGAAGCCTGAAACTAAGATCATGTCTTTCTTACGATCTAGTAGAGTAAAGTAGCCTTTCTCATCCATGCTAACGATATCACCAGTGCGGAAGTAGCCATCGCGAGTAAAGTCATTGCTATTGTCTTTATTAAAGTATCCTGACATGACGTTTGGACCTTTGATACACATCTCGCCTGCTTGATGCATGCCAACACGCTCACCGTTTTCGTCAACCACGATAATATCGACACTCGGTACAGGTATACCAATAGTACCGTTGAACTTGCGGTCAGTGATAACGTTGGCAGTACCACCAGCCACGCCTTCAGTCATACCCCAACCTTCAACCATAGGGCAGCCAGTCACTTCTAACCAACGTGCTGCGGTTTGCTCAGTTGCCGCCATACCACCAGCTTGAGTGATACGTAACGAGCTAAAGTCCAAGTCTTTAAAGTTTGGCTGGTCAAGTAAACCTTTAAATAGAGTGTTCACAGCAGGGAAGATGTGGAACGGTTGTTTTGATAAGGTTTTGACAAAACCTGGCATATCGCGCGGATTAGGTACTAGGATAAAGGTATAACCTGAACGCATACCTAGCAAACTCAGCATGAATGCGAATATATGATACAGCGGTAAAGCCATAACCATATTGATATATACCTCATTAATACCTGAGGTCACAGGACGATACCATGCCTCTGATTGCATAGCAGCAGCAACGACATTACGTTGTGTTAGGACAGCACCTTTAGATAATCCAGTCGTACCACCTGTATATTGCAAAATCGCTTTTTGTTGTAGGGTGGTTTTTGGTGCTTGAATAGGTAGGTTTTTTCCCTTTTTCAATACTTCAGGGAATTTAGTGACATTGTACTTAGGATCATTTAGATTGTATTTTGGAACCAAGCGTTTGACCTGACGGATGACTGTATTGACCAAAATACCTTTTAAACCCATCATATCGCCCATTTTCGATAGCACGATACGTTTGATATTGGTCTCTTCAATGACTTGCTCTAAAGCCTGGGCAAAATTATCCACAACAAAAATAACCTGAGCGCCCGAGTCGTTCAATTGATGACGTAGCTCACGGCCTGTATATAGCGGATTGATAGGTGTACAAACGTAACCTGCACGCAGAATACCAATCATAGTCGGTAGGTATTGTGGCACGTTCGGCATCATCAGAGCCACTACGCTGCCTTTAGGTAAACCTTGAGCCTGTAACCATGCTGCTACTGCTAGTGAAGCGTTATCAACATCACCATAAGTATGCGTCACACCCATACAGATAGTCATCGGATGCATACGAAAGCGGTTAAAACACTCTTCATATAACTCTATGAGGCTTTCATACTGATCAGGATTAATCGTCTTGGGTACATTTTCTGGGTATTGAGCAAGCCAAGGTTTATCTACAGTCATGATTAGCGTCCTTAAATATTAAAATAAATTAAGGCTCTATAAAAAAGTAGTCACATCCATGTCAACAATTTAAATCGCTGTTCCGTTAGCAAGAAATTGTCGAGTGCTATCCTATATGTTCACATACTGCTAAAATACGGGGCCCTTATAAAGTTTGATTTAATCACAGAGCATAAATAGCTCATCAGATTAAAAAACCAATTAATGTTTTGGTAATGAAAATAGCTACTAGTAATGCTGCTAATCAATCGATATGAATCATAATTATATAAGATCAAAATAACAGAAAGTATAGTGACACATTTTGGCAATACATTAACATAACTACAACCGTGCCTGTTATTCTTATACAAGAACTTGATAGTTTACAGTTAAATTTGATAAATGAAATAATATATGTTGAATAATCAGAAAATACCTAGACAAATAATTTACTTTCTTATCAAGTAATTAACATGAAATTTATTCAAAAAATGTCATATAACTGAATATGAAAGTAGATTTGTAGTAATTATAATAGAGAAATTTTATAGTTGAATGACAGAAAATAAATATACAAAAAGGGCATCTTACAATTACTGTAAGATGCCTTTAGTAAAAATAAATTCATGCTTTTAGAATTTTTTAAAAATTGTCTCTATTTATACTTGAGGGTAGTCTGCATTGTGTTTTTCACGCAATTTTTGACGCAGTACTTTACCGACATTACTCTTTGGTAAGTCGCTCACAAACTCAATGTGACGTGGACACTTATAACCCGTTAGATTGTCTAACGCAAAATCTGTAATCACTTCTTTGGTAACATTATTGTCTTCAGGTACTACGTATATTTTGACCGCTTCACCTTGATGACTATCAGGAATGCCAATTACCGCGCAGTCAAGAATACCATCACAATCAAGCATCACGGACTCAATTTCGTTTGGAAATACATTGAAGCCTGAAACCAAGATCATGTCTTTTTTGCGATCTAGCAGTTTAATATAACCCTTGTCATCCATGCTGACGATATCACCAGTGCGGAAATAACCATCACTAGTAAAATCAGCACTACTGTCTCTATTTAGATATCCAGAGGTTACGTTAGGGCCTTTAATACATAGCTCGCCCCCTTCGTTTAAACCTACATGCTTGCCGTCTTCATCGATAATAATGACATCGACACCAGGGGCTGGTACACCGATAGTACCGTTAAACTCACGATTGGTAATAACGTTGGCGGTACCAACTGCAACGCCTTCTGTCATACCCCAACCTTCGATCATCGCGCAGCCCGTCACTTCTAACCATCGATTCGCAGTTTGCTCAGTAGCCGCCATACCACCAGCTTGTGAGATACGTAAAGAGCTAAAGTCCAAATCTTTAAAGTTAGGATTATCGAGCAATCCTTTAAAGAGGGTATTAACCGCAGGGAAAATATGGAACGGTTGTTTTGATAAGGTTTTAACAAATCCAGGAATATCGCGTGGATTAGGGACTAGTATAAAGGTATAGCCTGAACGCATACCAAGTAGGCTAAGCATGAATGCGAATATATGATACAGCGGCAGCGCCATCACCATATTGATATACACTTCGTTAATTTCTGATGTGATAGGGCGAGTCCATGCCTCGGATTGCATCGCTGCTGCTACGATATTACGCTGTGACAAAATAGCGCCTTTCGAAAGACCTGTGGTACCGCCTGTATATTGTAGAAATGCTTTTTGATCCAAAGACATTTTTGGTTGCTGAAAAGGTAGGTTTTTACCTTTTTTCAATACTTCAGGGAATTTAGTGACATGGTACTTAGGGTCATTGAGATTGTACTTGGGTACTAAGCGTTTGACCTGACGAATAATCGTATTGACCAAAATACCTTTCAAACCCATCATATCGCCCATCTTCGATAGGATTACACGTTTGATAGCTGTTTCTTCAATGACTTGCTCAAGCGCTTGGGCAAAGTTATCAACCACAAAAATTGCTTGAGCACCAGAATCGTTCAGCTGATGGCGTAATTCTCGGCCAGTATATAGTGGGTTAACAGGGGTACAAACGTAGCCTGCACGTAGTATTCCAATCATGGTGGGCAGATACTGTGGAACGTTTGGCATCATGAGAGCGACGACACTACCTTTTGGCAAGCCTTGATTCTGTAGCCAAGCAGCGACTGCCATTGAAGCATTATCAATATCACCATAAGTATGAGTCACTCCCATACAAATGCTCATTGGATGTCCACGGAAGCGATCGAAGCATTCTTCGTACAGCTCCATGATGCTGCTATATCTATCGGGATTAATGGTTTTTGGCACACCGGCTGGATATTGAGAAAGCCAAGGTTTGTTCGATATCATAGTTAGCATCCTTGCGATTTGATATAGGCTAAAGTATTTTAAGAAGGTATTTGTCAATCTATCAATAGTACAAACCACCACTTATTTAGGTGGTATATACCATATTCAATAGCATCCCTGTCTATTGATTAATAGCTAGTCTTTTTGCTGCTATAACAGCATTCTATTTAATGAGTATTTAGATAAAGCATTAAATAGAACAAACAAATAAAAAGTTCAGTAATGAAAATAATGCTCGTTCTAAAACTATTTATCTACAACTTACAAATAAAGTATCAAAAAAACGATACATTTAAGCAATACATTAGCATGAATTTAGTCTAAAACAATAACAGTAAGCGATACTGAGCAGTACATATATTAACTTATGAGAATATATTAACTTTGTTATTTCATAAACGAAGTATTAGATAATTAATGTTGGTAAGCTAATAAAATACAAACGAATGCAGATGCCAAAATTATTGCGGCAAAATAAACTGATCTTTTTTATTAAAGAAACGTCGATAGATGAGTAATGCACTAATAGTGCAGCCAAGTGTGCTGCTGACACATATCAGGAACATAGTGACTATTTGATAGCGTACGGCTTGAGTGGGATCGGCGCCCGCTAGGATTTGACCCGTCATCATGCCTGGTAAGCTAACAATACCGACGACTAGCATAGAGTTTAAAGTTGGGGTCATGCCATTAGTGATAGCTGCTTTTATCTGCTCATGGACGGCTTCGAATGGTTTAGCAGATAGACTGAGCATCATTTCGATACGTCCAGATTTCTCATGAAAGGATTCAATCAATTGATTACTTGTCAAAGAAATGGCAGTCAGAGAGTTCCCTAATATCAGACCCAATATAGGAATAATGAATTGCGGTGTATACCAAGGCTGCACATTCAAAATCGCTATAATCGCAATCGCCGTTACTAGTATTGCTGAGATACCGACTGCCAATAATGTATCTGTTAATAACCCTTTATAACTGCGTTTAACGCGATTTTTGGCGGCACTTCCTGCAATTAAAGTCATGATCGTTAAGATAAGTAGCACTTCATACCATTGTTCACGTGCAAAAATCCACGCCAGTATCAGCCCAATAAAGCTAAGCTGTATAATCGTACGAAGTGCCGCTATCAAAAGGGTCTTGCTGAGCTTTAAACGTAAGCGCCAAGAAATGAGTAGTACAATGATAATTAGGCTGCTAGCAAGAGCGATATCACTATAAGTGAGAAAAATTTGCATATCATTCGTACCACTCGTATGAGCTTATTTAGGAAGTAATTATGGTAATAATACAAGGTTAGGGTTGAAGTTATTAACGTGCTAAATTGTCTGAGCAACTATACGACGACTTACTCATTTGATTAGATATTCTTGTATAAAAGTTCTTCAAGAGTCTGCAATGAGCACACCTGCTTGCATATGCCAATGTCTATTTGCCAAAGGCATAATATCTTTTGTGTCGTGAGTCACCCATAGGAGTGTGCGCTGTGCATCTGTGTGCAACCAGTTGATAAGTAAGTTGACTAGCTGTGCTGAAGTGTCCATGTCCAAAGCAGCAGTTGGTTCATCTAGCAATAGAACTTGTGGACTAAGCTGCAATAGACGCAATGTATTGACCAGTTGACGCTCGCCACCAGATAAGTGCTTGGCGTCTTGTTGCAAAAAGTCTGCACTTCTGTCCAAATGTTCAAGCTGAGCAATATGCCAGTCTCTATCAAAAGTCTGCGACTGGTGAGCGTGCAATTTATAAGGCATTTGTAAGTTTTCAAGGACACTGCCGTCTAACAACTGTGGGTGCTGAGCGAGTAGGGCAACTTGCTGGCGCCACAGTACAGGTGCAGTCTCATGAATATCGTGATAAACATTACTTGACGTGCCATCATCCAAACGAACAGTACCACCGCTCATTGGCAATAATCCTGCTAATATTCGCAATAGTACTGATTTACCGCTACCAGACGCTCCAGTCAAAACAGTGACTTGCCCTGACAATAGCGTACCGCTCGCATCGCTTATTAGCGTTCGATCATGAGTTGATGGCTCTTTATCCAGTGGAGTGTTTGCGGTTAGCTTGCTTGTCCATTTTTGATAAATGCTAGACGGCATAGAAGGTTTTTTCAGTGCTTCTTTGCTATCTTTAATGCTATGAGTACGTATCGTTCGTTGGCTATGTACCCATAGATTATCAAATTCAAGCAACACTCTATCCGTATCTATGCTCATAGCGTTCTACTGCTGACCATTCACTTGCTCGTCGATAGCTTGTTCGATCGTAACGCGCAGTTTTTTTGGTACACGAATAGGACGCATTGGTGGGGTTGTCGCTGAAGTATCTGGTTTATCGCTGCCTATTTCATCATTACTCATCGGCTCTGGTTTGACGAGATTTTGTACGCAGGCAATAACGATTTTGGTGCTGCTTAGTAGCTGGCTATTATCTGTTTCGGTAGAGCCATGATTTGGTAAATTGCGATAGATACTTTGGTAAAATATGATGCTGGCAGGTTTTAGCTCCACTTTATCAATACGTACGCTGATCACCTCATCTAATAGAATGGCTCTTTTGTATTGCAAGTCTGCCTGACTCACGACAAAATGCTGTACTTCACCACTATCAGTCTGTAAAAAATACCCATTTAATTCCAGTTCAGTAAACCAGTCGCGTCGGCAGTTTTCAAAAAACACCAAGTGATTGGCGTGATAGACTATACCGCCAGCATCAGTATGGTTAATATAGACGTTATAATCTTTAGCAAATAATGGTTTGGTGTCATCATTCATGGCTGATGTCGTATTTTTTTGCTTAATTGTTGTCATAGTGATGCTCGATATTCTTAATAAGTATTGTTGAATAAAAGTGTTTCAGATAGACCAATAATAGATAGTGCTTATAATAGAGTTACTCTAGCTCAAGATATCAGGCCATGCAACCGCTAGAGCCGCTTACATTTGTTATCATAGTCGTTTATATTTCACCCATTTATAGAGCGCTATATTCCAACCAATCAGTATAGGACAGTTTATGACCCGTTTTGTCAGTTTTAACATCAATGGTATCCGTGCACGACAGCATCAGCTCGAGGCGGTGCGTGAGGTAATCGATCCTGATGTCATGGGCCTACAAGAAACCAAGGTTCATGATGATCAATTTCCGCTTAGCGATATCGAAAGCCTAGGCTACCACGTCGAGTATTTTGGGCAAAAAGGGCATTATGGCGTTGCACTATTATCCAAAGCTGCACCTATATTCGTACAAAAAGGCTTCCCTGGCGAAGATGAAGAAGCCCAAAAGCGTTTTATCCATGCACGTTATGAGTTTGAAGGTCGTGAAGTAGATGTGCTCAATGGTTACTTTCCGCAAGGAGAGAGCCAAGATCACCCGACTAAATTTCCAATGAAGCGCGCTTATTATGCCAATTTAATGGCTTATATTGATACGTTAAAAGCGGAAGGTCGTTCGATTATCGTCATGGGTGATATGAATATTGCACCAGAAGATATCGATATTGGTATTGGTGAAGTTAATGCCAAGCGTTGGTTGAAAAACAGAAAAACCTCATTTCTGCCAGAAGAGCGTGAATGGTATTCGGCATTGATGTCACGTGAGCTGACAGATACTTACCGTTTGCATTATCCCGAGAGCACCGAGTTATATAGTTGGTTTGATTATCGTAGTCGCGGCTTCAATGATGAACCTAAGCGCGGGTTACGTATTGATCATATCCTATGTACCTCAGACTTAATCGATAAATGTATCGATGCTGGTATCAGCTATGAGCTACGTGCTATGGAAAAACCATCTGACCATGCACCGATTTGGTCGGCATTTGACCTAAAGAAACCGTAATACTTATATACTGTGATACTTATATGTAGTCAATCTCATGTCAATTAGATACGATGATTAGCTTGTTCAGACTGCTTATTGTAGTGCTGTGGCTAGTTTTCCTTGCATCTGAACTGTCTTGAACTGACTGTAGTGTTTATCACTTAGTATTTCATAAATAACGATAAAAATTGAAAAATAAGGATTTTATTATGGCTGTTGGAAATGTATCAGTACCTGACGTTATCTATCCTATCGACGGTATCAAGCTCAGTGCCACAGCGGCAGGCGTTCGCTACAAAGACCGCGATGATTTAGTAGTCATCGAAATATCTGACAAAGCTACTACTGCGGTTGTAACCACTAAAAACACCTTTTGCGCCGCGCCAGTGCGAGTATTGCGTGAGCACTTTGCTAAGGTTAGTCCGCGCTATTTAGTCACCAATACAGGTAACGCAAATGCAGGTACGGGCGCTGATGGTAAGCGCCGCGCTATTGATATCTGTACAGCATTAGCTGACAAAGCCGGTGTAGATACCAATACGATATTGCCATTCTCTACCGGTGTCATTGGTGAGCCGTTAAATAGTGATGCGGTTATCGCAGGTCTGGATAATGCATTGGCTAATCTAGCGCCTGATAGCTGGCTAGCCGCTGCTAATGGCATTCGCACGACAGATACCATTCCTAAATTAGCCAGCCAAAAAATTGATGTAGCAGGTACTAGCTATCATGTTACTGGTATGTCTAAAGGCTCAGGAATGATACGCCCAAATATGGCGACTATGCTGGGCTATGTGGCGACAGATGCTAATATCGCTGCTGACTTATTACAAGAGATGCTAAGCGCTATCAATGAGCAGTCTTTCAACCGCATTACTGTCGATGGCGATACCTCAACCAATGATTGTTGTGTGTTGATTGCAACAGGTGCTGCTAGCTCAGAGGTGATTGATAGTCCAGAGCACCCACATTATCAGCCTGTATTCGATGCATTGGCTGATGTGTTCGTCCGTCTGGCACAATTGATTGTGCGTGATGGCGAAGGCGCTACTAAATTTATGACGGTCAAGGTGACTGGCGGTCAAACCACGCAAGAATGCTGCGATGTGGCTTATGCAGTCGCACATTCACCCTTAGTAAAAACGGCATTCTTTGCTAGTGATGCTAACTGGGGACGCATATTAGCAGCAGTGGGCTATGCTGGTATCGAAGATCTAGACACAGAGCAAGTCGATGTGTATCTAGACGAGGTAATGATTTGCCAAAATGGCGGTGTTGCACCTGACTATACAGAAGAGGCGGGCAAAACAGTCATGAGCCGACCTGAGATTACTATCCATATCGATCTTGCACGTGGTGATGCTAGCGATACCGTATATACCTGCGATTTATCATACGATTACGTCAAAATAAACGCTGATTATCGTAGCTAGTCATTCTTAACAAAACAGAATTTGCATAGTTGTATCAAAGCCAGAACAAATATTGTTCTGGCTTTTTAGTGTAAATTATTTTCTCAGTAGCAAATAACTCTGCTATTCAATACGCTTCATTAACATCAGTTGCAAAAGCTGACGTTACTTTACAAAGTAGTTATAGAGGGTAAGACGACTAGCGATCTATACTGGTTTCAGTAAGAAGCAAACAACCTTATTAGCTTGTAGCAAAGCAAGATAAGGTGTTCAAAATAATAATTTTATCTAAGCAACCATAAGTTAGTAGTTAAGCCAGTAACTAAACTATTGATAAAGAATCAATAACAATTATCTGAGGATTGAATAATGAAGAAATTAGCACTTGCAGCATTGATGACAACTTTTGCCCTTTCTGGTTGCTCTACGATGAGTATGGATGATGAGCGCACGATGGTTGTTGAAGGACAACCTATGAATGTAAAAGTAGTAAACATCCCAAGTTTTGAAGTAGAAATTGCACCGCGTAAAGCAGTATGTGACTTAACTGCTACTGATGGCAGCATGGTCGAATCACAGTGCTTGCAGTATCGTCAAACTTATCAGAAAAACTACACCACGCTAAACGGTAATATTCAAGGCTTTACCTATGAGCCGAACTATCGTTATGTCCTAGATGTACGCCAAGAAGCAGTAACCGCAGAAGGCTCAAATGTCGTACAGCCAGTTTGGATTCTAAACGAAGTGGTATCAAAAACTGCTGAATAATATTGATAGCAATATATAGACGATAAAGCAGTTATACATGACAAAAAGGCCTCTAATTCGTTAGAGGCCTTTTTACGTGTTTATTGTTAGTAAATTATTTCTCGAGAAGTCGGATTAGCATTGACTGTAGTTGACGCTAACACCGCGCGTTGCTGTAGGGATTCTATTATCAGCATAAACCGCCAGACCGCCTCGTGCCGTCTCTTTATATTTATCAGACATATCGGCACCTGTTTGCTTCATCGTCTCTATCGCTTTGTCTAAAGAGACGAAGTGCTGACCATTACCTCTACAGGCTAGGCGCGCCGCATTAATTGCCTTGACTGCACCCATCGCATTACGCTCGATACAAGGCACTTGTACCAAGCCGCCAATAGGATCACAAGTAAGGCCTAGATTATGCTCAATGCCAATCTCTGCCGCATTTAAACATTTGGCTGGCGTGCCATTCATGATTTCTGCCAGTGCAGAGCCTGCCATTGCACACGCAGAACCAACTTCACCTTGGCAACCGACTTCAGCACCAGAGATTGAAGCATTTTGCTTGATAAGGCTACCGATAGCAGTGGCGTTTAGCAAAAATTTACGAACACCATTTTGGCTGTAGTTGGGCAAAAAATCACGATAGTAATGCAGTACGGCAGGAATGATACCTGCTGCGCCATTGGTTGGAGCCGTGACTACTTTACCGCCATTGGCATTTTCTTCATTGACGGCGAGCGCGTACAAATCGACCCAGTCCATAGCGGCTAACTTATCAGTTTTAGTGATAGGTTGGTCTTTTTCAGCGCACAGCTGCGTATGCAAATCTTGGGCACGGCGTTTAACATCTAATCCACCCGGTAGGATGCCGCCATTTTCACAGCCTTGTTTGACGCAGTCTTGCATCACTTCCCAAATGCTATCTAAGTAAGCAAAGACTTCTTCTTTGGCATGGAAGTGACATTCGTTTGCCAGTACCAATTCGCTGATACTCAAATCATGCTCACGACATTGCTCTAGTAGCTCTGCTGCGTTATTGAACGGATAGGGAACTCTATCGATGGTCGGGCTGGCATGATCTTCGTCTGGGTTAGTTGCATCTTCTTCATTAATAACAAAACCGCCACCGACTGAATAATAAGTCTGCTGATAGCGAACGCCTTCAGTTGAGATAGCGCGTAGCGTCAATGCATTAGGGTGATAAGGCAGCACAGTATCGTCATACCAGTAGATATCTTGCTCTGTATCAAAAGCAATCGTATGCGTGCCTGATACATTGAGAATTTTGTCAGAGAAGATAGGAGATAGGTAGCTACTGGTCATGCGTGTGTCTATCGTACTAGGTGTATGTCCAAGCAGGCCTAACAATATAGCCGTATCTGTTGCATGGCCTTTTCCGGTCGCCGCTAAAGAACCATACAGCTCAATCTCAATGGTCTTAACAGCAGTCAGTTCCATCTGCTCAGTTAGCGAGGTCAAAAATAAGTTTGCAGCGACCATCGGTCCGACTGTATGCGAACTGGATGGGCCGATGCCGATTTTAAATAAATCAAAAACACTGATCATAATAAGTCACCAAAAATTTTAAGCGCTTTAGCCTATTTTATCTATGGCATTGGGCGCTTTTGTGAAAAATATAATAGACAGCCATCGCTCCTAGTCACCAATGATAGGTGGGCGCGAGACACTATTTATGAAGGTTATAAGGTAAATGAGCACTGAGGGCAGTTGAATAATAACTTTTATTTATTTTGAAACTCCGTTATCATGCTCGCAGTCAACAACTATGTAACATCCTGTAAGTTGGTTATCATCGTAAAATAAGACGGATTAAAAAAGACTAAATTTTTCAGTCAGACATATCCGTATTCATACATCTAGCAAGATATGGCTATCATACCAAATAATACTTTTGGTTTGTCATATTACAACATAAATGAATGAATTGGGATGACATATTATAGATAGGAAGACTTAACGTTCTTCTATTTATACAAGCCCTTAGAAATATGTCCATTTATTAATATACTTATTTTATCAGTTATTCTAGCCTATTACTTTAGCTTAGCTCACATAGGACAAGCGCGCATGCCATCTCAAAAAGACCCTTCATCAGCGTCAGACAATAGCGCTCAAGATCTATCGACTCAAAATGCCTTGGAGTCTGCAGGCATTGATTCAGCCGCTATCAATTATCCGCACAATCCAGACTTTGAAAATGGCCGTTGGTTCCCGACATGGCGTCCTTATAAGGGCGACTTGGATCGTGATCCAGTCGGTATCAACGACTATCTACCTCCGTCAAAAAGCGTATTGCTCGGTATACAGCATACGTTTGCCATGTTTGGTGCAACTGTGCTTGCGCCTTTATTGATGGGGTTTGATCCTAACTTAGCTATCTTGATGTCTGGTATCTGTACGGTAATGTTCTTTATGATTACCGGTGGGCGCATGCCAAGCTATTTGGGATCAAGCTTTGCTTTTATTGGTCCAGTCATCGCAGTGACCGCTTATGCAGGCGCAGGATTCAATGACAATCTAAATGTTGCGCTAGGCGGTATTATGGCCTGCGGTATCATTTATGCGTTGATTGGCTTGCTCGTGATGAAGACGGGAACAGGCTGGATTGAGCGTTTGATGCCGCCTATCGTGACAGGTGCGATTGTCATGATTATCGGTCTTAACTTGGCGCCAGTGACCATTCAAGGCGTGTCTGCCAATCAGTTTGATGCTTGGATGGCTACCTTGACCGTATTGCTCATTAGTGGTGTTGCAGTATTTACTCGCGGTATGTTGCGTCGTCTGTTGCTACTCGTCGGTCTGGTTCTGTCGTACGTTGCTTATTTCGTCATGACCAATATTTTAGGCTTTGGTACTGCGATTGATTTTAGTACGGTAGCCGCCGCTTCATGGTTTGGACTACCAAGCATTCATACGCCGCGCTTTGAGATGAGCGCTATTATCCTAATTGCACCTGTGGCCTTTATTTTGGTGGCTGAAAATCTAGGGCACTTTAAGGCAGTAGAGGGCATGACCAAGGCTCGTGTAACTCCTTATATGGGCCGAGCATTTTTGGCGGACGGTTTGGCCACGACCTTTTCAGCAGGATTTGGTGGTACAGGTGTTACTACTTACGCTGAAAACATCGGTGTCATGGCGGTTACCAAAGTGTATAGCACGACGATATTTGTCGTAGCAGGTTTGGTTGCTATCATATTGGGACTGTCACCAAAGTTTGGTGCGATCATTCAGACCATCCCAGCGGCTCTATTGGGCGGTGCTTCTATTGTTGTCTTCGGCCTTATCACGGTTGCTGGGATAAAAATCTGGATCGATAGCCATATTGATTTTAGTAAAAACAGCAATCTGATTATTGCAGCAGTAACGGTCATTATGGGTACTGGTAATTTTAGCTTGCATTTGGGTGGCTTTGATTTAGGCGGTATCGGTACTGCTACTTTAGCCGCTATTGTGTTGAATGCCTTGTTTAACCAAAGCTCTGAAGCGAAATAAGTAATACTGATGAGAGTGAAGTTTGCGCCTATCAAATAAAGATGGTCAAAGCATATCTCATCTAACAAAAAGCGCCCATGCTATCGATAGCATGGGCGCTTTTTGTATGGCAATATTGAGCAACAGTAGTAGCGAACAGCAGTATCGGAACTATTTATAATCTCGCTTATAAAATCTTGAAAAAAACCGATAGCGTCGAAGGGCGCGTGGCTTTGGCTTCAATGAGCCTAAGTAAATAGCAAACATCGTTAATAATGCGCCACTCCACTGTAAAGTGTTAATCGGCTTGTCCAGCCAGCTATAGTCAATGACAAGGGCTGCAATAGGTTCAGTCAATAATAGCAGTCCAGTCAGTGCCAGAGATAGTTTAGGAATAGAGTAGGCAATCAAGCCCCATGCCAAGCATTGCATCACTGTACCATAGATAAGTACCCAGCCAATCTCAGACCATGTATTGGGCAGAATATTACCTGTGTCAAATACAAACATCGGTACAATCATGGCTAAGACGCCGCCGATACTGATTAGCTGCATTAACATAAATATAGGCGTCGGTTCCGTATCGTGCGTTTTGCGGATAAAGGTCATCGAAGCCGCTAGCATGGCACCAGATACAATCCCAGTGACAAAGCCCCAAGTCGCAGCGGTATTGTGTGCGAATTCAGGGCTACCTATCATTGCCACGCCTATCATGGCTAAAAACAAACTAATAAGCTGTACGATAGACTGACGCTCATTGAAATACATAAACCCAATCGCGGCCAAGAAAAATATTTGCAGACTATTAAGCAGCGTCGAAATACCAGGCCCAACCGCATAAATACTCTCATGCCACAGTGCCAAATCTAAGCCTAAAAACGCCCCTGATAGTAGCGCATAAAAAATGGCGCGTCTTGATTTGGGCATTCGTTGACCCATTATCTTAGCCAATACCGCAAATACAAGACCAGAAACAGCCAATCGCCAAAACGACATGGCCCAACCACCAATATCGACATGAGCGACAATCAAACTGCCCAATCCAAAAATGATACAACCAATGACTAAGCCAATAGGTGCAGATCGCGTTGAAGCAATAGCCATAATTTGTCCTTATAACAGTATTTGAATAACAGCATTTTGAATAACAGCACTCTTATTATCATTGCATCATGTCAGAACTTATGTTGACACAAAGCCATATTGTCGTGGTTTTAAGTACAAAATGAAATGGCAAAACCATAATTTATTACGGTGAATACAGATACTATCGCTGTAAGGAAAATTATTGGGCACGTTAGACGCAAATAAATAACCAAAGCATCTGATATAGCTACGTTTTTCACAATAGACTTATGACAATTGGGTAATGGTATTTGTATCAAAATATTTGTATCAGAGCGTCGATTCATAAGAGTATAAAAGAGCATAATGTATACAAGTGATATTTCTGCACGGAGGATATGTGTGTAGCACTTTAAGCGACATTAACGCGGCAACACATGTATAGTAGATTGACGATATAATGTACTCAACGTCTGATTTGTTATACCAAACAATCTATATTATTTGTCTAGGTTTATTTATGCTTCAACGATTGCTATCAAAAAAACAGCCACATACATTGTCTGGCTTGCTACCAAAAATATCGCAATACAGTGTCGTCGTGACGATGCTATCTAGCGCATTGTTTTTGATGCCTAGCGCACACGCCGCCAGTTGTAAAATCCCAAAAAGTTATTATAAAAACGTTTCCTGCACAGCCAGTAGTAGTTACTTTTTGGCGATCAAGGATTTTGGTGCGCCAGTGGCTTTAATCGATAAAAAAGGCAAACGAGTCGTTGATTTGTCACGTTATCAAAAAGTCGATGCCGATAAACTGTCAGGCGGTCTGTTGCCTGTACTGCGCAACAGTCGCGTCGGTTATCTCAATATGCAGGGCCGTGAAGTGGTGCCTGCCATGTACGATATATTGACAGAGAGTCAAGGTTGGGCGCGCCCTGTATCGGATGGGCGTATCGTGGTAAAAAAAGAGGGTAACTATGGTGTGATTAACACATCCAATAGTACCGTTGTCTCGTTTTCTGCAGCGATTGATGATATCGATAATTATCGTAATGGGGTAGCGCGTGTACGCAAAGGCCGTGCAACCAGTTGGGTGGATAAAAACGGTAATGCAGCGAATGATCCAAATGCCCAGAATGACACTCAAGCAGTGAATAAATCTACTTCTTCTAACGAAAAACCTAGCGCAGCATCACAGTCTGTACCAACGCGTTTTACGACGTTTCAATCGCGTCAGCAAGATGGTAAATGGGGTTTCGTCGATGACAATAATGTCACTATGATTACCTACTCATTTGATGAAGTGCGTCCGTTCTCTGAGGAGTATGCTGGCGTGCGTATCGGTGAAGAGTGGGGCTTTGTCAATTTAGGCGGTGAGCTAGCGATCCCTTTTCGCTTTGCTAATAGTGGTGTGAACGCTAACGATAGCTATCAGGGCAAACCATCCTTTGTATTTACAGATGGCAAGGCGTGGATTGGTAACCTAAAGAATGGGAATAAAATGTGTGTTGATAAAACAGGCACTGCTGTTGCTTGTGATTGATGCAATTACTAGGGCGTGTCCTCGTTTTAAGAGTGGTGATAAAAATGAGATAAATCGCAGTCAAACAAGGAAAATAGCTGGTTAATATCGAGATATTAACCAGCTATTTGACACAATTTGGCAAGATTTAGCCATTTTTAACCCATTTAGATAGCTATCGATTGAATTGAGGACACGCCCTAGGATTAAACAGGCAATAAAAAAGAGTGTAAAACCTGTGATTTTTCGCTAGGTTTTACACTCTTTTTTCGACACTGATGTTTTTAAAGCTAGTTGCTTGATAAATGATTGCTGATTAAGTCAACCATATAAGGCTGATAATACTCTGGAATATCGTGTGCCATGCCCTCGATGAGATGGAACGTAGCATTAGGGATGGTCTTGGCAACGACTCGGCCCTGCGAGGCAGGCAGGAGTCCGTCAGCGCTACCATGTAATACAATCGTTGGTGCTTTGACTTGCTTACTAAACCGACTGATAGAGCCTGATGCCAAGATAGCATTGAGCTGCTGTACTGTACCAAGCGGGTGAAAATTACGCTGATAGCGAATCTTAGCGATTTCACGCACCATACGCACATTCACATGACCTGGTGTACCAACGGTCTTCATAAACCAAACACTATGACGCACGATATCACGCTCAGAGTGACTCTCTGGACGATTGATAAGGGTGTATAGCTGTTTGGGCTTGGGTGGCTTCAAAAACGCACGATTGGTCGTGGTAAACATAAGTGCCATTCGCTGTACTAAGCTTGGATAACGTGCTGCCACGATTTGTGCAATCATACCGCCCATCGAAGCCCCAAGCAGGTGTGTTTTACCAAGCTTTAGTGCTTTAATCAAACGCGCGGTGTCTTCAGCCATGTCCGTCAAGTTGTAAGCAACCTGCGTGCTTTTGTTAGACAACCCTGTCTGTAGACGAACCATCATTTTAAGCTGGCTAATACGCGGCAAGCCTTCTATCTGCACTTTAGAAGACAAGCCGATATCACGATTATCAAAACGAATCACAAAAAAACCAGCATCGATAAAGCGCTTAATAAAATTGTCTGGCCAAAATATCATTTGTGAGCCTAACCCCATGATCATCAGCAGCGGCGGATTATTGGGATTACCGCCAGCTTCGACACACAACTCAATACCATCACCGATGTCAATCATTGCTTGACGAAGGTGCTTACTCAAGTCAGAGTCGCGCCATTGATGCTCCCCAAATTTGCGCCACTCAGGAGTAGGGTAGTTATTCAGATGATCTTCTAGATTGTTATCTAGCGTTTCAGGCAATTTGGCACTATTGATGTCATTTGATTTTGTCATGAAGTGTCCTAATTAGAGGGTCATCTACTACAGCTCAAGCATCTCAAAATCAAGCTTGCCGACACCGCACTCAGGGCAAGTCCAGTCATCAGGGATGTCTTCCCACTTAGTACCAGGTGCGATACCTTCTTCTGGGCAGCCAAGCGCCTCATCATATATCCAGCCGCAGACAATACATTCATAACGTTTCATAAATAGTCCTATCGATCATTACCAGTATTACAGTTACAGCGTGCTATAAACGCTCATTTTTAATATTACAGCTATTATATTAGACTGCAAAAACGCACGTAGTTTAGCATATAACCGCAATTTTCATAGTTAAGTTTACACTTGTATATTGAGATGACTTTTCTTTTATCAAGTCAATCACATACGTTACCTTATTAGCGCTTAATAACGAGACTGGACGCCAGCCCGCCATACAAAAACCAATTATGCTATAATAATCGCCGCTAAATTCACAGTAATGCTTAGCATTTATCGCTGATATATCATCCAGTTGTTGTCTTATCTAAACTAACTAAACCATCTAAATACATAAGCTAAGGGTCATCATGAGTACCAATGCCGCCGCCACATCCGCCACCAACAATGAGACGTCTCATGTGCTCAATACTGACCATCCGTTTTGGCAGATTATTCGCACAGTACCAGACTTTCCAAAAGCTGGCATTGATTTTTATGACATTACCCCGTTACTGCGCAGTCATATTGACGCTGTCATCGATGCGCTACTTGCCGCTTTGCCAGAAGGGCTTATGGACGAGGTAGATTGTCTGGGTGCAGTGGAAGCGCGCGGCTTTGTATTTGCCAGTATGCTAGCAGGCCGTCTGGGCAAAGGCATGATCTTGCTACGTAAACCAGGTAAGCTGCCACCACCAGTTGCCAACAAAGCCTACGCACTGGAATATGGTAAAGACACGCTTGAGATGCAAAACAATCTACCGCCTGAGCGCGTACTATTGGTTGATGATATCTTAGCGACTGGTGGTACGTTGACTACTGCTTACGAGCTATGTCAATCAGCTGACCATACTGTGGTCGGTGCGCTAGTGTTATTGGACTTGGTCGACTTGCATGGCGAGTTCCCAGTACCTGTTTATACGGTACTAAAAGCCTAAAGCAAATTGCTATTTCTTTGACTACTAGACAGGTTGTATTGTTGATATAGTTAAACGATTCTCCAAATAAAAAGCGCCCTGATACTATGTCAGGGCGCTTTTTCGATACTGTATTGATGTTTTTTAGTATTGTGTTAAGTAGGCTGTATTTATTGCTCTTCGTCTTGTTCGTAGTCCTTACAAGACTGCTCTATCACCGTACGACCGACTGTCTTTGGGGTGGTGACTTTAAAATCTTTTGTGGTCAATATTGGTTTTTCTGACTGCCATGACTTGGTTACTTTGCCTTCAGCATCGTAGTTAACAAAGGCTCGTCTATAGTAACTGGCATCTTTGCATGAAATGAGTAGTTGTTGCTCACTATGGTCAATACTGTTTTTTTCTTCCTTTGAATCATCTTTATCGGCATCTTTGTCTTTAGGATAGGTTCTAAGGATAGATACCATGATATTTTCGACGTCTTTTTCATCTATGATACTGATGTCAGAGCTTTCAATAGAATCCAAATCTATACTAAAAATTGATCCAGAGCTGCTCTCGGACACCTCTACCCAGTTAACTGCCTGGGCGCTGATCGCTAAAGCACTGCCTGTCAATAATATTGATAGCCGTTTCATATAAGCCTTGCTTCTTGTCATTTGAAGTAGGTAATGATAGCCAACTTACTATTAGTAGGCAAATATCTTTTGTGCCAGCCCAGTATCCGTCGTGCTCTGTCGTGTGGCTATTATTGGCCGCGAATGGCTGCCAATGTCTTAGCCAGCTCGTCACGCGCCCCGATAAAACCGTCAATACCCTTAGGTAACAAGTCCTGTGTAACCTTGTCTTGCTGATACGCAGCACTAAACTCTTCGTGCGTTAAGCTTACCTGAGTCATCGCCTTCATATCCATCGACATACTCGGAGACAGTTGGCGAGTTACCTCGGTATCCATGGTTGCCAACTCATCAATGAGGTTGGGAGCTATCGTCAATAAGTCACAGCCTGCCAATGCCAAAATTTGCTCGGTAGAGCGGAAACTAGCGCCCATTACTTGTGTCTCGTAACCGTGCTGTTTGTAATACTGATAAATGAGCTTGACTGACTGTACGCCCATGTCATCAGAAGCCGGTACGTTTTGACGGCTTTGTTGGCGTTTTTGCCAATCTAGAATACGGCCAACGAAAGGCGATATCAGGGTCACACCAGCATCTGCACAGGCAATCGCTTGGTGTTGTCCAAACAGCAGGGTCAGGTTGCAGTGGATATTTTGAGTCTCAAGATAGCGCGCCGCCTCAATACCTTGCCAAGTTGCCGCCATTTTGATCAATACTCGCTCTGAATCGACGCCCGCTTTTTGGTAAGCATCCATAAAGGCCAGTGCCTTATCTATCGTCGCTTGAGTGTCGTAAGATAAGCGAGCGTCCACTTCAGTAGAGACTCGGCCTTCGATCAGCTCTAAAATATCGCAGCCAACCTGAATGGTCAGCGCATCGATCACGGCATCCACGTCACCATTGTGACGACTCATGGTCTCCGACAACATGCCTTGGTTGTCAGGATGAATCAGAGCCTTGGTAATAAGGCTTGGGTTGGTGGTTGCATCGATAGGTTTTAAACGGGCAATAGCGGCAAGGTCACCAGTATCAGCAACAATCGTGGTCATAGTGCGTAGCTGTTGTAATGCGCTCATCAGGTATCCTTTTTCTTATTAATCACATGATGCTCCTCTTATATATAAAAGGGTAGGGAGCTGAACTGGAACTGTAACACAGTTTTGAGCAGGTGTTGCCTCATAGTTATGCTATGCATCGCTGTTATCTGGCTCAACTGTGCTAATATTAATCACAGTTGGTATATTTATACGCATTTACGCATGGGCACTGACCTTAGTTTTTGCTATAGTAGAGCCGGCTATGTATCAAGCTGCTGTATTTGGCAGTAAGGGCGTGTTGAACATTCAAATATTAGGGCTGCTGATCGCTAAAATTGCACCAAACTAGGCGCAAGCCGACGATAATGTCGAGACCTTAACTAGGCTTGTAACGACGTTTGGGGTGATTTTAGCATCAGCCTTTCAGGGCAGTACTATTTTCTGCCAATATATGGCGAAATTGTTTAACCTAGAATGACTAGGCGTCAAAAATTTCACTGCATATTGTCTAAAAAATAGTCACTGCCAGCACCACATTTGAATGTTCAACACGCCCTAATATAGCATTAACGCCAAATGGCACTAGCAATATAAGGTGTTTTTGATAGACTGTTTTGAGGTTGATTTTGAATATAGTTTCTACCATCAGTCTTAGTCTTTAACTAAAAACAGAAAACAGTCAGATTTGGCAATAGTGCTACCCTACGTAATAGCAATGTAATATCAGAATTTAAATAATAGTAATATCTAACAGCGATAAAATCTAAAAAGGATGGGCGGTAATGAGCGAGCAGTCACCAGAGCAAACAATGGATAATCTAAATCAAACCACTACAGGCGCTAGCGATACCGCAACTGAAAAAGAGTTTTTATACAATATTCGCCAAAATATTGACGCAGTAGACTGTGAGATCCAAACGTTAATCAACAACCGTGCAAAGTTGGCTCAGCAAGTAGCCATGGTAAAGAAAAACCATACCGCTGCTGATGACAATAGCAATCCTATCTTTTACCGCCCTGAGCGTGAAGCACAGGTGCTAAAAGCTGTCATGGAGCGTAATGCGGGTCCAATCGCTGATGAGAAAATGGCACGCTTATTCCGTGAAATCATGTCAGTATGCTTGGATTTAGAAGCGCCGCAGCGTATTGCCTTCTTGGGCCCTGTCGGTACCTTTACGCATGCCGCTGCGCTCAAGCACTTTGGTAAAGCCGCGGATACCGTACCGATGACAACCATTACTGATGTGTTCCGCGAAGTCGAAGCGGGTACAGCGATGTATGGCGTGGTTCCTGTCGAAAACTCTTCAGAAGGCGTAGTCAACCATACTCTAGATGGTTTCTTATCTTCTACTTTGAAAATTATTGGCGAAGTTGAATTGCCAATTCATCAAAACTTCTTAGTCGCTGAACATACCAAGATTGATGGCTTGAGCCGTATTTATTCGCACCAGCAGTCGCTTGCTCAGTGCCGTCATTGGCTAGATGTAAACTTCCCTAATGTCGAACGCGTTGCTGTATCAAGCAATGGTGAAGCCGCTCGCCGCCTCAAAAACGAATGGCATTCAGCTGCGATTGCAGGTGATGTTGCTGTTGCAGAGTATGGCTTGCATAAGCTCTACTCAAATATCGAAGACAATCCAAGCAACACCACACGCTTCCTTATTATCGGTCATGAGGCGATTGCACCATCTGGTCAAGACAAAACTTCTATCGTCGTCTCCGCTCACGATAAAGCAGGCGCACTGATCGAAATCTTGAAACCTTTGTCATATCATGGCGTATCGATGACCAGTATTGAAACGCGCCCTGAGCGTCCTAACAAGTGGGCATACGTATTCTTTATCGATATGAATGGTCATGTTAATGATCCAAACGTTAGCGCTGCCATCAATGATATTCGTCCATTGGTCAAAGATTTGCGCATATTAGGCTCATATCCAAAAGCTGTCTTATAGACGACTACCTATAGACAACTATAGGTTTACTCACTGGTATTCATACATAATAGATGAGTCTTAGCTTTCGCAGATAGCATTAAAAAAAGCATTTATAGACACCATCTAAGGATAAACCATGCAGACTACTCAATTGACCGCGTCAGATCTATCGCCGTTAACGCCAGCTTACGACAGTATTTTGGCATTGGCACCTTATCAAACTGGTAAGCCAATTGAGGAGCTGACACGTGAGTATGGTGTTTCAGACGTGGTCAAGCTGGCTAGCAATGAGAATCCAATGGGATGCTCACCACGAGTGACGCTAGCAGTAACTGAGCAGCTAGGGCAGTTGTCACGTTATCCTGATGGCAATGGTTACTATCTAAAGCAAGCGCTGGCTGACTTTAACGATGTCAATGCCAATCAAATTACCTTGGGTAATGGCTCTGATGATTTGCTCGATATTTTAGCACGCAGCTTTGTGGGTGCTGATGATGCCATCGTCTATAGCCAGTATGCTTTTGTGGTATATCCTATGCTAGCAAAGATGCAAGGTGCCACAGGAATTGAAGTGCCTGCTCAGCGCTTTGGCCACAATCTAAAAGCCATGAGCCAAGCGGTACAAGATAATCCGAATACCAAAATCGTCTTTATTGCCAATCCGAACAATCCAACGGGTACGCAGCTAGAGCAAAAAGAGCTGTATCAGTTCGTTGCTAGTGTACCAAGCTCAGTCTTGGTAGTGCTAGATGAAGCTTATATCGAGTATAGTCCTGAGAGTAACAACCGCGCACTATTAGATGAGTTCGATAATGTCATTATTGTCCGCACTTTTTCTAAAGCTTATGGGCTGGCAGGTTTGCGCGTAGGCTATGCCCTAAGCTCAGTAGCGGTTGCAAGTTTATTGAACCGTATTCGTCAGCCATTTAACGTCAGCCGTGTCGGTTTAGCTGCTGCTGCTGCTGCAATTGCTGATCAAGACTTTATCGAAAAAACTCGTCTCATAAACGATGAGCAAATGCGTTGGTTAGAAAAGCAGTTTGACGCGCTAGGGTTGGGCTTTGTGAAGTCGCATGCCAATTTTATTATGGTCGAAGTACAGGTTGAGATGGAAGATATAACCGCTGCTTCCATCCACCAAGCGCTACTTGAACAAGGCGTTATTGTCCGTCCGCTAGATGCTTATGGACTACCTAGCTGGCTGCGTATCACAGTAGGTGTGGCTGAAGACAACCTACGTTTGATTGATACTTTGCGTTCTATTTTGACTGAAGACTAAGCGCATCTATTAATGTTTTTTCATTAAAAAGTTGTTCTTTGTTAGCCATTAAAATTTATAACACTAAGACTGGCCCTATCTATGTCTTAGTGTGTCCAACGAGAAAAGCCGTGAGTAGTCAGAAAAATAATAAACTTCAATCGTCTCTAAATACTACGCTACCTATATTTAAACAAGTTTGTGTGATTGGACTTGGGCTGATTGGTGCCAGTTTTGCGCAAGCCATCAAAGACAATGGCTTAAGCGCGCGTCTGGTAGCAGTCGATAGACATGCGCCAAGTATTACAGAAGCTATTGAGCATGGTCTGCTAGATGCAGGTAGTGCAAACTTACAAGACGTTATCGCTGACAGTGATTTAATCATTATTGCAGTGCCAGTACAGGCAGTTCAAGCAGTGTTCATTGATATCAAACAAGCGATGGATAACGGACAGCTTGCCAGTGACTGTATCATGACGGATGTCTGTAGTACTAAGGTCAATATCATTGATGCCGCTAAAGCAGTGTTCGGCTCGCTGCCGATAGGTCTAGTGCCAGCGCATCCAATTGCTGGGGCTGAAAATTCAGGGTATCATGCGCGCCGTGCCAGTCTATTTGTTAATCATAGCGTCATTATTTGCGAGCTACCGACAACCAGTGCAACTGCTATTGCAAAGTTGCGACTATTGTGGGAATCAGTGGGCGCAAATGTCATGTCAATGGATGCTGAGCATCATGACCGCATATTAGCGCACACTAGCCATTTGCCACATTTACTTGCCTTTAATTTGGTTGAGCAATTGGCAAGCCATGATGATAATTTAGATATGTTTCGTTATGCCGCTGGTGGGTTTCGCGATTTTACGCGTATCGCTGCCAGTGACCCTAAAATGTGGCATGATATATTTTTTGCCAATCAAAGCGCGATTGTCAGCGCCCTTGATGAGTATGGTGTCTATTTACAGACGATGCGCCAACTTATCATTGATCAAGATTCAACCGCCCTGATGGGACTTTTGGGCCGCGCGCAAGCCGCACGGCGACATTTCGGCCATATGTTAGCCAGCACCCCTTATACGGATACTTCTCCTATGTCAGCTTCTTATAATATTACCCCTAGCAATACTGTTTCTGGCACCATCGCGATCCCTGGTGATAAATCTATCTCGCATCGCAGCATTATGCTGGGCAGTCTTGCCACAGGCGTGACAAATGTGACTGGGTTTTTGGAAGGGGAAGATGCGCTAGCGACGCTACAAGCATTCCGTGATATGGGTGTGACTATCGAAGGACCTGATAATGGCAACTTGACCATTCATGGCGTCGGTATGAATGGTTTAAAACCTAGCAAAACCCCTTTATACATGGGTAACTCTGGTACCAGTATGCGTCTGCTGTCTGGTATCTTGGCGGCGCAATCGTTTGATAGCGTGTTGACAGGTGATACTAGCTTGAATAAACGCCCGATGGAGCGCGTGGCGGCACCGCTACGGTCTATGGGAGCTGTGATTCAGAGCACTGGTCATAGTGGTACTGCGCCGCTGAGTATCACTGGTCGTGACACGGTTGGCAAGCCATTACAAGGCACTGAGTATGACATGCCAGTTGCTTCAGCTCAGGTAAAGTCTTGCTTGCTACTAGCAGGTCTATGGGCCGAGGGTACGACAACAGTCACACAGCCTGAGATCAGCCGTGACCACACTGAGCGTATGCTATCGGCCTTTGGTTATCCGGTAACCGTAGAAGGCAATCGTATTAGTGTCACTGGCGGCGGCACACTAACAGGCGGCGATATCGCTGTTCCTGCTGATATCTCATCTGCAGCGTTTTTTATGGTGGCAGCAGCCATCAGTCAAAACAGCGAGTTGACCTTGACCCAAGTAGGTATCAACCCTACGCGTACTGGCGTCATTAATATTCTAAAATTAATGAATGCAGATATTAGCCTAAGCAATGAGACACACGTGGGCGGCGAGCCAGTTGCTGATATTACGATTCGCAGCTCAAACCTAGTCGGTATTGAGATACCAGAGCATCTCGTACCACTGGCGATTGATGAGTTCCCTGTGCTGTTTATTGCGGCTAGCTGTGCACAAGGTCGGACGGTATTGACTGGTGCCAAAGAGCTGCGTGTCAAAGAATCGGACCGTATCGCTGTGATGGCAGAAGGGCTACATACACTTGGTATTGATTGTACTGTAACTGATGATGGTCTGATTATCGAAGGCAAAGGCGCCGCTACTGAAAGCGGTGAAGTCAACAATGACCAACCTGTCTTTGGTGGTGGTCATATTGTCTCGCATCATGATCACCGTATTGCAATGAGCTTCTCTGTTGCCAGTCTGCGTGCATCCCAGCAAATTACCATTGAAGGGGTTGAAACGGTTAATACCAGCTTCCCAGGATTTGCTGAACTTGCCAACCAAATTGGTATGTCTATCCAAGTGGATACTGGTGCTGAGTAAGTCGCTAAGCTACCGTTAACTCTTAAAGATTTAATCTAACATCGTTAGCAATGTACTCATGTCACTATTGGCATGAGTACATTGCTTTTTACCTTATAATCTCACTGTAGTAACCCTGCGCTTTCACGATTTGATTAACAATAATAATTAGAATTAGGTGAGAGTGCGCTTTGCTCTAAAAAGTTGTCCTATATTATGACTACCCAAAATGTCATCAAAAAACCCGTTGCCCCAATCACCACAACCAGACGCGGCATTATTACTGCGCTTATCGCGTTCTTTATTTGGGGTGGATTTCCGCTATACTTCAAACAGCTATCTGATTATGATGCGACGGAGATCATAGGTCACCGTATCGTTTGGACGTTTTTTTGCCTACTGATTGTGTTAGTGGCTACCAAACGCTGGGGGTGGATAGAAACGCTCAAGCAAAACCCAAGATGGATTGCACTATCTCTATTGTCCAGTGTGATTATCGCAACCAACTGGCTGACCTATGTATGGGCGGTCAATCAAGACCGTATTCTTGAGGCCAGTTTGGGTTACTTTATTGGGCCATTGGTTGGCGTTGCACTATCCATGATTTTATTCAAAGAGCGCTTACGTACCCTGCAATGGGTGGCGATTGGCTTTGCACTGTTGTCTGTCGTCATTCAAGTGGTGATGCTTGGCAGTCTGCCGTGGATATCGTTGATTTTAGCATTTAGCTTTAGTACTTACGGGACGATTCAACGACAAACGCCATTGACTGCTGTCGATGCCATGTTTGTCGAGACCGCAATGCTAGTACCGTTATGTCTTTGGTGGTTTTGGCAATCTGATGTGGCAAGTCATCAACTGAGCTTTTGGTTTAGCTCAAATATTTGGCTACTTATGATCGCAGGCCCGATTACGCTAATACCGCTTCTATTATTCAATAAATCTACCAAGCTTGTTGCATACAGTATTCTAAGCTTTATGAACTATCTGACGCCGACATTCATTTTCTTTTTGGCGGTGTTCTATTATAAAGAACCATTCGATTTACATCGTTTAGCAGTATTTGGTTTGATTTGGTTAGGTCTGCTATTATTTAGCATTGACCTGTGGCGCCATCGTCCAAGTAAAATGTTAAAAGCGGCGCGCCTACGTGAAGAAGCGCTACAATCGGTTAAGTAAATATTAAAAACACGAAAAAAATTAGCAAACAAGGATGACAGGATGTTTCATACTCAGTCTGATGTTGTATTTATAAAAGGTCTAAAAGTTGAGGCAGTAATTGGTGTTTATGATTGGGAGCGTGCTATCACTCAGCCATTACTCATTGATATCGCGCTTGAAACGGATATTAGCCGTGCTGCTGTGTCAGATGATGTCAGCGATGCCCTGAGTTATAAAGAAGTCTGCGATGATGTGAGTGAGTGGTGCAAAGAGATTCAAGCAAAGCTGCTCGAGCATTTGGCTGGTCAGATCTCTGATAAGATATTTGCAAAATATGACTGTCAAAAAATAACGTTGAGCATTGCTAAGCCTACCGCTATTGCTCAAGCGGATACGGTAGGGGTGCAAATAACGCGCTATGCGCCAGCATCAACCAACGAGCCAGCTACTAAAGAAGCTGCCAAAGAAGTTAACGTCAGCCAAGCTGATGATGCATAAAACGTCAGTGGATTTGAATTTGGCAATGCTAACACAATGCGCACCTGAGACTGTGCAAGCGCATCCCGTGGTAGAGCTAGTATTAGCGCTAGGTAGTAACTATCAAGCCGAAAAATATCTCCCGCGTGCTCGGCAGCGCTTGGCAGCGCTAGGTGAGGTGCGATTGTCTACGGCTTTTCAAAATCCTGATTTTACTGCAACCTTGGAACAATCGAAGCCTGACTATACCAATCAGTGCGTCCATCTAACATTGACCACACCGATAAGCCTGCAACAGCTACAGCAAATTTTTAAAAACCTTGAAGGCGATTGTCATAGATGTCGACAGACTAAGCCAAATCAAGTACGGCAGGTGACGATGGATATTGATATTCTGATGATTAAAATGACTGACAAAGAAAATAGCCTAAGCAAAAAATCGACATCTAAGCTTATGCCTAATTGGATTGTAATGGCAGATCGTTATCCATTTAAAGCGCATGAGAAAGCGGGAGTCAGGGAATTGATTTTAACCAGGCTCTAATTTGGCTAGTAAATGGCCGTATCTTAATCACAATTATATCTTTTCATCTAAAACTATCGCTATTAAGCATTCACTCTGCCTCATCCCATCATTTTCCTAGACAAAAATCTAATAAAAACTATGCGATTATATAGGCAATTGTTAGTATAAGTGATGATGTAATCTTCAAGACACTACTACCTATGCAAAAACCAATGAACTTTTCGAAGAAAAAGATATTCACGAGTTTATTAGTAATAATAAACTCTACTTTATCTGCCTGTGATAAGTCGTTCTCTGAATATACAAAAACATTCATTTAAGACAATAAAGAGCATTGGTCTACTACGTTTAGTTATAGCTAATTTCAAACCAATTTTGGTTATTGATGAAACCTAAAAGTTATAAGAAGAGAAGGATGAAAAGTTATAGCAAAAAAATCCGCGGCATCTATCTCGGACATCAAAAACTTATCATCATAACTTTATTATTCGGATACTTTATTTTTGAGGTCTGGGGTGTACGTTATATTGCTGAAAGAGAAGCGGAAAAACCAAATAATATCAAGGAAGGGTGTTTGTATCTACGAAGTAGTTATACCGACACAAGTAAAATGAAGATATTAAGATTGACCATAGATGGTCATAAAGTTAAGAGTCATAGAATGTTTTCAGGAAATATGCCTTATGGATATAAGTGGAATGGTCAACAGAGGGACGAGTTTTATCAATATCTTGAATACAATAAAGAGAAGTGCCACCCCATTCAGTATGTCGATATAAATTTATTAATTACTAGAAAGATTTTTATTTACGATTATTTGGGCGATTTTAAGCCTACTACTAATACTAAAAAGGACTAAATACATGTCGTAGACGGTTAAAAATGAAATAATTTATAGCTTTAGTAAAGTAGGCAGTGCGGAAAGGTTGCTAAATAATTTGTTCTAATTTTAACAATATGACAAATTAAAGCTCATAAGAAGCGGTGAGGTCAGGGTATATTTATTTAGTAAAAATTGTTAAATATCTGGTATAGCGCAGGCACAGAGATATAGTACAATCTAATTTTGATTATATCGTTGTTGTATACATTGAGTAATATTGGATATACAGGACGGACAAAGGTCTTCTAAGTTATCAATTCATCAGAGAAATTCTTAGCTTGTGCAGCTTACTCTAAGATGAAAGTCAACGATTCGAAAGATTAGAATTTGCTAGGAAGTCAAGCAGGTCAACCTACCATGTATGCAGATATGGTAGATTTTATCTAAGACCGCCTTGAATTTATTGTGTCTTTTCTACAATTCGTATAAGCATTTGTTATCAGTTTATAAGGTAATAGTAATGCCTACCTCTAATGACTGCCTTAACGATTTTTCTCATTATTGATATCATCTACATCAGCATGACCAATCACATCTAAATCTTCTAGACATAACTTATCGTATTCTTTTTTGCAAAAATTAGGATCAATATCACACATCGCTGACTGTAATTGGTCGAGGCGATTTTCTGATTGTTGAATATGTTCGAGCATTTTGGCAAAGGCTTCTGCGACAGGGTCTTGTGAATAAGGGTCGATACCATAGGCACGGAAGGTATTGGTGCGTTTGGCAGTAGGGGTAGTGTCGTTAGTTCGATCGTTGCTCTCACCAGCTTGCGCGACTTTTTCTTGTTGCTTGGCGTCTTGTACTTTTGTCGCGATTGGATTGCCTTTTTCATCGTGATGATCTGAGATCATACGCGCGGCACTGCCGACCATCGTAGCTCCTGCTGGTACTGGCTTGACTACCACTGCGTTCGAGCCGATTTTAGCGTTTTTACCAACAGTAAACGGCCCCAAAACTTTTGCACCAGCACCGACCGTTACACCATCTTCTAGCGTTGGGTGACGCTTGCCATTATTCCAAGACACACCGCCCAAAGTAACACCATGGTATAGCGTCACATCGTTACCAATCTCAGCCGTCTCACCGATAACGACACCGACACCATGATCGATAAAAAAGCGTCTACCAATCTTGGCAGCAGGGTGAATCTCGATACCTGTCATGATGCGCGAGCCGTAAGAGATCACGCGAGCGGCTAGTTTCTGTTCATTGTTCCAAAGACAGTGTGCACCGCGATGCAAAACAAGCGCATGTATGCCCGGATAAGTTAGGATAACTTCCAGACTATTACGCGCCGCAGGATCTCGGGTGAATACTGCATCAATATCTTCTTTCAAATCATTCTTAATAGTAATAAGCGATTTGAACAATTTGGATGGCAATGACATAAAGCGTCCTATCTATTCGTCGGTAGAGTGTCGTCGCGAAAACAGCGATGTCTCTAATCTATGGTCATAAAGTTCGGATAATCAGGAATATATATTTTCGCTAAGCTTCTGCAAGTTATAACAGCTTTATACGGCAAAATATAGTAAAAAGCTGTCAAATAAAGGCAAGCTCATAAACTATGGCTTGTTTTAGTCTTTTGATAGTTTTGCAATCAAAGCGCTTAATAGCTGATATTCCTTTTGATCAAGCTGTAGGCGTGACCCAAGTCTAGACAAGCGTGATGGCAATGACTTTAGATGTTCGCTATTTGCCAGACCACGCTGCACCATAAGGTCAGTGGTGCGCTGAGTGAGCTGTTGCAGCTGCTGCTGATTAATAGCAGGCTCATCCCATTGCTGACGCAAATTCACATTGATTGTCGAGTGGGCGTCTGTTCTTGTATCCGAATCTAAACTATCAGCTGTCTGAGTGTGCGTTTGAGCATAAGCAAAGATAAAGCTGGCGATGACTTGCACCGCTGATGCGACATTTAGCACAGGGTAAGCAGGATTGGCGTCAATTTGAATATGATAATCGGCATAAGCCAATTCTTCATTGGTCAATCCACGGTCTTCACGTCCAAACAGTATAGCAATATTTGGTTTGTTAGAAGTCGCAGCAGATGAGGTATCAGCATTACTATCGTCTACACTT
This sequence comes from Psychrobacter sp. Ps1, assembly GCF_022129425.1. NCBI lineage: Bacteria > Pseudomonadati > Pseudomonadota > Gammaproteobacteria > Moraxellales > Moraxellaceae > Psychrobacter > Psychrobacter sp. Ps1. Next base: position 57,234 of record NZ_JADQAN010000015.1, read on the forward strand.
AGAGCTGCCTGTGCATCGATAAAGTCGAACATAATCTTAGCGGCTTGCGTAGGTGTCACGACAGGGCGAGGTAAGTGACGGCTACGACTGCTAGCGGCAAACACCAACTGACAGCCAGAGATAGCAGACTCTAAAGTGGGTGTAATCAAAGCTGACGATAATAACTCACTGCCACCCGCTGCATGAGACACACTGGTCTCATCAATCGGTAATTTGGGGTCGACCACTGTTAAACGAGACAAGCCCATGGTATGCATCGCACGGGCAGCCGAACCAATATTGGCAGGCAAAGTTGTATTAACCATGACCACTTGCAAGCAATCAAGGTAGTCGTTCACTGTGCGTGATGATATTGCTAATGAAGCGTCGTTACTCATTATTGTCCCAGTCTCTGATTGATTTCTTGTTCAGCACGGTGTAATGCAATGGCAATCTCTTCGATCAGGACGGCTTGCTCATTGATACGGCGCTCACGGCAGTATTCTTGTAACTGGCTGCTAAGACGGACTAATTGAGTCGTACCTAAGTTGGCGCTGGCACCTTTGAGAGCATGAGCAGTTTCAAAGCCATTGGCGTTATCGTCTTTTTGATGGGCAATTCGCAGCGCTGCAACTCTTTGCTTACTATCAGCAAAATATACTTGTATCAAATCGACGAAGTCTTCTTCGAGCAGGTCACGCATGTCCTCGAACTGTTCATGATTGATGATTTCTTCATCAGTTTGTCCGAGCATATTATTATTTGTAGTGTCATCCATGGTGGTTGTCCAATTTATAAAAGTTAAAGCAATAAGATTACTATAATGAATTTTTAAAACGTAATGTACGTCTTAGCTGTAATGGAAATGTAAGTTCTCTTCACTGACCAAAGTCTTTAATGTCTGCAAGTTATCGTCATTTGGGTAAACGCGCCAGTGCTCAGACAGTCCAACATTTGCGATGCCATAGACTTCATAAATGCTTAGTCCAAGTGGCAGACAATTATCATTGATAGAAGCGTCAGTATTACTCAGGGCGTTATTGGCATAACTGGCTGGCATACCGTTTTGATTGGCCGCATCATGGTTCATGTCGCTCTCTAATGCCAATAAATCATTGCCATTTTCATCATACAAGCTACCACCCATTGCAGGATCGTAGACATTGTTACCGCTGCTACCTTGCTCGTCTTGCTCTTGGTTATAAGCCAGACGCGGCTCGGGAATAATGTCAGCTTGGGCTGATTTAAGTAGTGGTTGCAAGCGTGTGAGCAGATTAATATCACTACCGTGAACTTTGATACTGATTTTTTTGAGCCAACGTAGTCTGGCATCTACCATGCTCATGGCACTATCAAGACGTGCGAACAAACGTCCATCACGCTCACGGATGCTGCCTTTGATGATGACGACTTCATCGATTTTCAACTGCTCTTTGACACGGTTAAAACGCTCAGCGTAGCAGCTGACCTCGAGTCTCGATGTACCATCATCCAAAGTAATCACGTTGCGATTACCAAAGTTGGCAATATCTATAATAAGTCCTGAAAAATAGCAGCTGCCGTTATAGCCAGTATCAGTTAATTTGTCGAGACGCGCACCAGAGGTATAGCGTTTGAGCTCATCCAAATACTCATTGATTGGATGTCCCGTTAAGTACAGCCCCAAGGTGTTCTTTTCAGCTTTTAGACGGTGTTTGTCACCCCAGATGAGTTCTGGCGTCATGACTAACGGCGGCGCTGCGACCACACCATCCATTTCACCAAACAAATCCATCATGCCTATTTCACGGTTCTGGCGGTCTTGTTCAGCAGCCTGTACGGCGCTTGGCAACTGACTCATTAAGGCACCGCGAATCTCGTACGCTTCATCGGCTGGCAAGTCAGGTCGCAAGGTTGCGGCAAAGTCGTCAAAACAGCCCGCACTGACCAATGCTTCAAGCGTGCGTTTATTGACTTTTTTGATATCGACACGGCGGCAGAAGTCATACAAGTCTTTAAAAGGACCTTCGCGGCGGCGTGCATCTACGATAGACTCTACTGCGCCTTCACCCACGCCTTTAATTGCGCCAAGACCATAGATGATATTGGTCGGAGTATCGGCAACGAAATGCCACTCACTACGATTGACCGAAGGATTGACTACGGTTAACCCAAAGTTTTCACGGCAGTCATTGATAAAGAACACGACGTTGTCGGTGTTGTTCATATCTGAAGTTAAGACCGCTGCCATAAATTCGGCAGGGTAGTATTGTTTTAGATAGGCTGTTTGATAAGCCAATACCCCGTAAGCCGCAGAATGCGAGCGGTTAAAACCGTAACCTGCGAATTTTTCCATCAAGTCAAATACGCCACCTGACGTGACTTCATCGATACCTTGTGAGGTGGCACCCGTGACAAAAATATCGCGCTGCTTGGCCATCTCTTCAGGTTTCTTTTTACCCATCGCACGGCGTAGCATATCAGCACCGCCCAAACTATAGCCTGCCATCACCTGTGAGATTTGCATCACCTGTTCTTGATAGACAATAACGCCATTGGTGTTTTCTAAAATCGGCTCAAGATTGGGATGGTCATAAATGACTTCCTCGCGACCATGCTTACGGTCGATATACATCTCTACCATGCCTGCATCGAGTGGGCCGGGACGATACAGCGCACACATAGCGATGACATCCTCGATATTGGTCGGTTGCAGTTTGGCCAGATATTTTTTCATGCCCATACTTTCTAGCTGAAAGACCGCCGTGGTTTTGGCATCTTGCAGCAGTTTATAGGCTTTGCTGTCATCTAACGGCAAATCTTCCAAAACTAAAGCAGGTACGTTTTCTTTTGCACGGCGCAAATTGATGTTTTCAACTGCCGCATTGATAACGGTTAAGTTACGTAGACCCAAAAAGTCAAACTTCACCAAACCAACAGCTTCTACATCGTCTTTATCAAACTGGCTGACGCGGTGACCTTCATCATCACAGTAAATGGCACTAAAGTCAGTGATCTTGTGCGGAGCAATCAATACGCCACCAGCATGTTTACCGACATTTCGGCAGACGCCTTCCAGCTTAATCGCCATCTCCCAAATCTCAATGGCATCTTCATAATCCATATTATCAGGATTAGAGATCAAGTCTTTGAGTTGTGGCTCTTGTTCAAGCGCTTGGCTCAGTGTGATGCCAGGCGTTTTTGGAATCAGCTTGGATATTTTATTGGCTAAAAAGTACGATTTGCTTTGTACGCGTGCCACATCACGCACAACCGCTTTTGCGGCCATAGTACCAAAGGTAATAATCTGCGATACGGCATCACGACCATAGGTTTGCGCGACATAATCAATGACGCGGTCACGACCTTCGATACAAAAGTCGATATCGAAATCGGGCATCGATACACGCTCAGGGTTCAAGAAGCGCTCGAATAGTAGATCGTAATGAATCGGGTCAAGGTCGGTAATGTTTAATGCGTATGCGACCAAGGAGCCTGCACCAGAACCACGTCCAGGGCCTACTGGCACACCATTGGCTTTTGCCCAGCGGATAAAGTCCATGACGATTAGGAAGTAACCGGGGAAGCCCATGGATAGAATAATATCTAACTCATATGCAAGGCGTTCATCGTATCTCTGACGGAAATCGCTCCAATTGTCCGTACGTGCTTCGACAGGAAACAGCTTATCTAAGCGCTGCTCAAGACCGCGTTGTGACTCGGCACGGAAAAACGATTCAATCGTCTCGCCTTCAGGCACAGGAAAATCAGGTAGGACGTTAATACCAAGCGTTAAAGTTACATTGCAGCGTGTAGCGAGGCGTAAAGTGTTATCAATGACCTGCGGAATATCAGCAAATAATTGCTCCATCTGAGCTTGTGTTTTTAGATACTGCTCATCCGAGTAAGTCTGCGGACGGTTTGGATCAGCAAGGACATAAGAGCCTGCAATACAGACGCGAGCTTCATGAGCATCAAAATCATCTTGCTCTAAGAAACGCACGTCATTATGCGCAATGATAGGGATGTTGTGTTTGGCACCTGAATGGATGGCTGCTCTAATAAAAGCATCTTCGCCTGAACGATTAGTACGCTTGATCGCAAAGTACAAACGATCGTCAAACTGTGCCTGCCACTCAGTAAGTAGTTCATCGGCCTTTTCTGGCATCGAGCCGACCAATGCTTGACCCACGTCTGACTTTTCTGTGAGCAGTACAATCACACCTGCTGCATGCTCTAATATATGACTGCGCTTAATAACCGGCGTGCCATGATTGATAGGATCAGCACGACCTTCGGTAAACCCAAGAGATACGATACGAGTAATGTTTTGATACCCTTCGTTATTCATCGCAAGTAAGGTAAGGCGTGTGTCTTCATTATCCATGATGACTTCACTGCCAATGATAGGCTTGATACCAGCACCTAAACAGGCACGATAAAACTTCACCGTAGCATATAAATTGGACAAATCGGTCAATGCCAACGCGCGCTGGTTATCAGCCGCAGCAGCTTTTACCAGCGGTTTAATACGCACGATAGAATCGGTGATGGAATATTCGCTGTGAATGCCAAGGTGTACAAATGCCATAGAAGACTCTTACTGGTACGATCAAAGAAATAAGCTACCGATAAAATAATTGATTATTATCAATCAATTATGCTGATATCTAGTGGCCGACAAGACCTCGATAGCTATATTGATACGTTTTAAATGGGGTCGTCAATAATAGCATTATTTGCCGCAGACAGCCACAGGTTCAAAGGGTTTAATCTGCGTAAGTTGAGTCATTACGTCATAAAAACTCAGTGATAGGCAACATCAAAAAGCCCCCAATACAACGAGGTATAGAGGGCTATGTAATTGATAATTAAAGTCAGTTTGTTTAATAACCAACCACCGCTGCATCGACAATACGTGGATCAGACGATCCATAAACACCGTTTGGTGTGAGCATGATCGATTGTGTAGATCCCATCGCAGATTTTGGACTGACCGTATGACCCATCGATTCGAGCTTTTTCACGGTATCTATATTCAGTGCTTTTTCAACTCGAATCTCATCAGGTAGCCATTGATCGTGGATACGCGGCGCATGTGTTGCCTCAGCGATATTCATATCATGGTCGATGACGTTGGAGATAATTTGAGTGACAGTCGTGATGATGCGGCTACCACCTGGACTACCAGTAACGATATAAGGTTTGCTGTCTTTGAATACGAGTGTCGGACTCATAGAGGACAGTGGACGCTTATTGGCCTCCACCGCATTGGCGTCGCCACCAAGTAAGCCGTAGCCATTTGGTACGCCCGGTTTGGCAGAGAAATCATCCATTTCATTGTTGAGCAAAATGCCTGTGCCATCCGCAACGAGACCAGTACCATAAGAGAAGTTCAACGTATAGGTGTTGGCTATCGCATTGCCATCTTTATCAACGATAGAGAAATGCGTAGTCTGATCACTCTCGTACGGCAGAGGATTGTTTGCTTTGATAGTGGCTGCTGGCGTGGCTTTATTGGGATCAATCAACGTACGCAGTTTATCTGCGTAGGCTTGTGACGTTAAGCCGCTGGCAGGTACATCGATAAAGTCGGCATCTCCCAGATACTCAGCTCGATCTGCATACGCCAACTGCATCGCTTCCGCCATTAGATGAATAGTCTGTGCGCTGTTTTGTCCATAGTCTTTGAGCGGATAGCCTTCTAAGATATTTAAAATCTGCACGATATGAATACCGCCAGAGGAAGGCGGTGGCATAGAGACAATCTCATAGCCACGATAGTCGCCTTTGACAGGTTCGCGAGCGATGGCTTGATAATTGGCCAAATCCTGCAGGCTCATGCTGCCGCCTGCTTCATTGACTGCTTTGACCAGTTTTTGAGCGGTCTCACCCTTATAAAACCCATCGGTACCCTGTATCGCAATCCGCTTTAGCGAACGCGCAAGCTCAGGCTGCTTTAAACGTTCGCCCGGCTGATAAGCGCTGCCATCAGGCTTAAAAAACACTTTTTTGGTACTTGGCCATTTTTGCAAGCGATCACTCAACGCCGTGAGTGACTCGGACAAGCCAGCGGTGACTTCTATGCCGTCTTCAGCCAGTGCAATCGCTGGTGCCATAACTTGCTCGCGGCTCATCGTACCATGCTCTTCTAATGCTTTTAGTAGTCCTGCTACTGTCCCTGGCACGCCAATGGCCAAGCCATGATAGCGAGATAAGTCGCTGACAGCATTGCCTTCTTTATCAAGGTACATATCGCGTGAGGCGCTACTCGGTGCTTTTTCACGGTAATCAAGCGCCACCGTTTTGCCTTGTTTGGCATCATAAATCATCATAAAACCGCCGCCACCGATATTACCTGCGCGCGGCAAGGTTACTGCTAGGGCGAAACCTACTGCAACGCCAGCATCTACCGCATTACCGCCGTCCTTTAAAATCTGTAAACCGATATCAGAGGCAAGCGCTTCTTGGGTAGCGACCATGCCGTTTTTTGCCCAAACTGGATGATGAATGGCGTCTTCAGAATAGATGGCTTGGTCACTATTAGTATTGTTCGATGTGGTGTTAAGGGTATTGGCCTTCGCTCGCGTGATGCGCTTGGTTTCAGAGAGTACCGTTGGACTATCAGCCATGATAGCCAAGTTTATGGCACTGGTATTGATTGATGTATTGTTGACTGTCGCATTACTTACTGAGGTCGTTGACTCTACAGCCTGTGCGGATATAGATAGCAGTAGCGTACTGGTAATGAGCACGGCGCTAGATTTGAGTAAGGTATTAGTTTTCGGTTTACGCTGCTGAGCGGTTCGATGGTGGCGAGATAATAACTGTGACATCGCAAAGTCCTTTTTACGCGAGTGGAAAGAATAGAGCTAGGAAATAGATAAGCCTAAATAGTAACGAAAATATGAAATAGTAGAAAGTTGTTTATTATCTTTTGTGGTGTACGCTTTTATAGCGCTTAGCTGTATCAGCTACATTTCAAATAAATGAGGCTAATTTTCAAGTAAATGAAGCTACTGATAAGACAGCAGTTATACAGAGAAAATTATTTATGAATGAAGAAATCCTTTAAAAATATTCGCTAATATTACTAAATTGTAACGTCTTGTGATATAAATAACGGTACCACTATACACTCATTATCGACTGTCTATTCATACAAAGAGATTACTATGTCATCACACCATATTAATAACCGCAATCGACAGCGCTACTCTGAGACTGCGCCTGCTTATTTATCTAACACTGATCATAAAAACTATAATGGTAAAAATAATAACGGTCATCTATATCCAGCCGGTAAATTGACTTCTATCGCCTTGATGGTTGGTAGTGCTTCACTTGTACTCGCAGGTTGCCAATCAACTGCAGCCAGCTCATCTTCCAATCTGTCGTCGAATAGCAGCGCTTCTAGTACCATGATGGACTTTAGTGTTGCAGATACCGCGCAGAGCCAACGTCAGGGTCAAGCCTTTACTGCCAGTCAAAACGCTCAGGCCGCGCGTTATGAGCAGCTGTTTGATCAAGAGAAGTATCCAAATACCGAAAACCAAGCCAAATCACACTTGCTTGCAGCCATTCGTCAACACTTGGCGACCGAGCATGTCGCAGTCGCTACAGCCAACTATCGCTCAGCACCATTCATTGACCCAGATAGTATCGATGCAGGATCGAGTAGCTTGCTCAGAACGATTATAGAAACCTATGCGTATCAGCCTGAGGGTATATATGATAGTAGCGATGATGAGGCGCAAGCTGAGGCTAGAGCAGAATTAGCAGCGGTAGGTGTAGGGTCGAATAAATGCAATGAAAACGAAGATGATGACGCTTATGAAGTCTGTGTGGTAGAGGGTATTAACTACGATTATGGTGATGCAAAAGATTCGATAGAATCCGACTATCCTAGTGACTATGATAAGTCTAGAGCAGACGCTGACGCAGAGAGAAGAGCGATTGCTGCTATATTGGCTGAAGCAGGGGAGAATGAGCCTACGAGCAGTGATACCAACAGCGATAACGAGTATGCCTACGATACAGCAGATGACTATAGCAGCGCTGATTACAGTAGTGAGGACTATGATAGTTATGATGAATACAGCAGCAGTGCTGAAGGTATGCTCTCAGGGATGTCAGGTTTAAGTCCCAAGTCAATGGCTGCAAAGTATGAAGCCATGCAAATGGCAAAACAGCAAGCTAAGACAAAGACGGTAAATCGTGGCAGCCTACCAATGTCATCTACAGGTATGATTGGCAATATACTTGATATGTTCCACCGCACTCCTGAGCAAATAGCTGCATCCAATGCTTATCAGTATGAGCATTTAACGTTCAATAGTGTCAGTCAATACCGTCCCAAGCAGCGCCAACTACAAAGTGTCTATAGCTACGACTACGCCACCCCCACGATTAGCTCATCGATACAGATACCGTTAGCATTTGATTTTAATAACAGCAGTGTCGTAGTAGATCCATCGGCCATCATGCCGATTGTTGCACTTGTTAACCCTGAGAATACGCCACTACCAGCACAGATGACCTCGCACACGGTGAGCTTTGGTTTGCCTGAAAGTGTCACGGCACAGTTGCCACCAGCGGTGCTCTACGATGCGGTGCTCAATGCGATACAGAGCAGCATGGCTGAGCTGGCGCCTGAGCATTTTAGCGCAGTAGATATCAGTGGTGACGCGTTTGCCAAAGAAGTCGGTGCGACTCGTGCAGTCAAAGTCTATTTTGGTAGTCAGCAAAGCGGTGAAATAATTGGCAAGACGCTCAAATATGTAACGAAGTCACTGCAAGAATACGTAGATGCCAATCCAGATAAATATCCTGATGGTGCCGCACTAAAGACAGCACTTGCTAAAGCGCAATTATACAATAAAGGCTATCAAAGCGCGGATGTCGGTTCGCTATTGCAGCTGATCGAAGCTATCGGTCCTATCTCGTTTAATCAAATCAACTACTATTACTTAGACAGCTCAGATCGACTGCTGGCCAAGCAGCAACGTGTCAATATCGGTGGTGATTTGATGGGGTCGACCACAACCATGCTAAACCAAGTACGTTACGATAAAGCCAGCTTCAACCGTCATGCCTTGACACCATTGCTCGCTGAGTCTTTTGGTCCAGATACTACGCCTCCTATCGATGGCAATGCATGGATAGCTACGCAGCGCGAGAAAAAAGACAGATTACAAACAGCCCGCTATGCACGCTACGACTATCAAGATAGCGGTGTCGAAGGTGCTTATAACAGCGATGAATATGGCAGCGATGAGTACGGTAACGATAATGGCAATGACAATGGCACAGACGCTGTCGATGAGAGCCGAGTTGACGATGCTCAAGATGATATGAATGAAAAATAGAAGTCAAATGACATTATCTCATTGCATTTACGCTCATATCTATTAAGGATAAAAAATGAAAACAGTACATCACACCATTGCACAACGTCTACCATTTAAGACTAAAAACAATCTGCTAGTCACCAGCGCATTTTTGACAGGGGCGCTGTTGTTAACAGGTTGCCAGTCTACCAGTTTGGGCCAGTCCAACACGGTGGCTGTAAAACAAGCACCTAGCATTGCCAAAAAAACACTAGAAACAGCACTACAAAAACAGCGTCGTCAGTCCTTTAGCTATCATAGCAATCTTGAGATTGGTAATAACCAACAATTTACAGATGCCGATACTAATACTAAGAAAATGGCGGCATCAGACTATGTAGATGAACACTGCGAAGAGGCGCATGACCAAGCGTACGCCGCTCTAATCCTGCAAGCCGAACAGCAAAACAAAGATGTTTTAGTGGTAGATTATGATACTAAGCGTGACAGAATAAGGCAGTCGTATTTTGAGTGCGTAGATGCCTATCATGCATGGGATGACCATCAATACGATAGCGATGTAAAAGTAGCACCAGATTATCAAGCGCTATTTGATAATTATGAGGATAAACAAAGACCGTTAGATAGGAAGAAAGCACAGTTATTAGAGGAGTATCTACTAAAGCCGCTTTCTATCGACTCTCAAGGGATCTATCAACCGATGGCAGGCAAGGCTACGATGCTCGCTAGTGCGCAATATCAAGCACGTAATCATCACAGCAGTATTAACCAGCCTATTTATATGGATCTTAAAAACGGTGATATTTACCTATGGGCAGATAATTTTGCGATTCTAAACTCAGAATTGTTGGACGATAAACTCGGTACAAAATGGCAAAACAAGTGGTTAAAAATAGCCATTGATGATGGTACATTGCCTAAAGGATTTGGTGGTGAAGTCATCAAAAGCCACTTTGCAGCGTTAGATGCGACTTATGATGCGGCTCCTGTCAGCCAGTTTAATTATGTTGCCCCTAACTCACTTGCTTCACTGTCTCCAAAACTGCCTGCGCACCAGTTATCGGCTATGCTACCAAGCGATCAAATCATTCGCCGAGTACAAAGCTTTGGGGATTATCAAGCGTCGCAACAGAAATATATGCAGATTTTCTACGATCGGATCAGTGAAAAATACCCAGAGTTGGTACAAGAACCCGAACCGATGACAGCGTTTGAGTCGATTCAAAATCCAAAGGCATTTACCAGTAAGTCTATTGTACAAAAAATACTGGCTATGATAGAAGATCAAATGAATGAGGAAGCCACGACAGGTGAGGCCGTTGCCAATACAGAAGTACAGGAACTGTACGGGTTTGATAAAAGTGGTCAACTCAAATGGGAGCACTTACGTCGTCAGTTGGACAATACTAGCGAAGCGAATAGTAATAAGGGCATGAGGATAGATGTGTTGCAGCAGTATTCTGCTATCAGCACTAAGGACTTGGCGTTTCCTAACCTACCAAGCAATGTGCAAACGCCGAACACTAGCAATAGCATTGATTTACGAAAGTATGCTCCAGAGCTGCTGCAATATTACCAAGATGGTAATGGCACGGCAGTAGGCAAAATGGTCTTTAACATGTTGCCGATGGTCAGAGAGCGTTTTGGTTCGGTTGAGTAACTGATTAGAGTATTAATGAGTAAATAGAAAGCATTATTAGTTTTTGAACAGGATAATTTTGCATTAAAAAAGCGCACCTATTAACGGCGCGCTTTTTCATTTTATACGTATACAGCTGGGTAAAATAACACTTTTCCGGAGTGGCTTATTACATACCTTGATGCTGTTTGTCATGGCCTTTACGGTCTTTTGAGTGCTTGCGACCTTTTTCTTGTCTCTCTGATTTCATCTGCTCCATCTTTGCACGTTGCTCAGCAGTCAACACTTGAGCGATGGCATGTTGTGTTTGTACACGTTCGATAAAGCGTTGCTTTTCTTTTGCCGCACGTTGATCAGCCAGACGGTTTAAAGCAGCAGTATTCAAAGTGCTGGCATTGGTCAGTGCTTGTATTTGCTGATCCATTTGCGCGCGTTCTGCTTTATGTTCTGCACGGTCAGCAGTGCGATCGCCACGTTTGTTTTGCATGATGGCTTTGATTTGCGCTTGCTGTGTCGCTGTTAGATCCAATTTTGACATTGGGCCTCTCATCGCGCCATCTTTGTGGTTCTTTTGCATTTGTGCAGTTGGCGTTGTATCAGTGGTCGCGTTAACGCTGGTGCAAGCAGTCACGGTAAATATGCTAGACGCTGCTAATACTGAGCCTAATAGTAATTTTTTCATCATAATATCCTTGATTACATTGAGTTTGATTTAATAAACACTAAATTTTTATCTCGCAAGTAGCATTTGTTGAACGTTATCGCTCGTTATGGTCAGCCATCTTAGAAATGCGATACTTGCTGTTGATAGGAGTATATTACGACAGTTAAAGGTTACGAACATTTATGAAGTATTAAGAAAGGTAACGTTTCTGGTGAATTGGCAAGTGCTTGCCTGATAATATGGTTAACTACAGTCTACCGACAATAAAAATGTCACGGCGACAATCTTGCTAACCATATCAAAATGACACTTGTATGCGTACTTATTGCGCCATGAGTACTATAGATTGAGTAAATAGAGATAACTAAAAATTAGAGGAGAGAAGCATGCCAAACATCCTGATAGGCGATGACGACGAAGAGTTGACTCAGTTATTGCAAGAGTACTTAGACAATCACGGCATTCGCTGTGACTGCGTGCATGATGGTGCAGCAGTCATACAACGACTTAAAGCAGTGGCACACGAAGATACGGTTTATGATTTACTCGTACTCGATATTATGATGCCGAAACTGGATGGGTTGAGTGTGCTGCGCCAATTACCAAATATTATCGATATTCCAGTCATTATGTTGACGGCGAAAGGGGAGGAGATTGATCGTATTATTGGTCTAGAGCTTGGGGCCGATGACTATATCACCAAACCTTGTAACCCTCGAGAGCTGCTAGCGCGTATCAATGCAGTGATTAAACGTACCAATACGACCGCATCAGAGCATACTCCGTTGCCAGAGAGTCGTTTGCATCTCGATCAAAACCAACGCGCCTGTCAGATAGATGGGGTAACGCTACAAGTCACTGGTACAGAGTTTGATCTACTTGTTGCCTTACTCAAACAAAAAGGGGAAGTGGTGAGTAAAGCATGGCTGTCAGAAAATATCTTGCAGCGTGAGTTGCAGCCGTTTGACCGTAGCCTTGATGTGCATGTATCTCGCTTACGCAAAAAACTTCAACCTTTCCACGATGAACCAATAAAAGCGGTGCGTGGTAAAGGTTATCAACTGGTGCTGTAATGACGGACATATCGATGAAAGCTTCTGAGCAGACCCTCAAAAAAGCACCTAAGTTTAAGGTGCGCATTACCTTGTTTTGGCGTTTGTTCCTGAGCCTATTATTGACGATTTTAATCACCTCTGTATTGTCTATCGTGGTAGAGCGCTGGCTGGCTGAAAAAGAGCTGACCTCTCGTATGGATGTACAAATCGATAGTCTATTGATAAAGCGTGAAGAGATGGTCGCGGCGCTACGGGCTGGTGATGTAGACTCTGTCAGGCAGATGTATCGTCAAGACCGCCAGCTGATGAATCAAATCAGAGTCTATGATGAGCAGGGCGCTATTATATTCCCGCGTTATCGTGACAAAGACGATCGCGCGCAAGGACAGTTGCAAAGTGGTCGGCGGCTAATGGATCGTGCGATACAACCGTTGCAGCAAATACCACCTAGGCCACCTAGAGTAGAGAATAGCGTTTATGGTCTAGAAGGTCGCAATGCTGACAATAGACTGCGTGAACACGACAATGAAATACCGAAAGATGAGCCGTCTTTTTGGCAAAAATTCCTAAAGCCAAGAACAGCAAGTAGTGCAGCAGTAGCTGATATCGATACTCGTCCTGAACTGGCTGATATGTCTGTTGAATTACCTGATGGTCAGTCAATTATCATACAGTTGCGTCCGCACCTACGTTTTTCGGACGTAGTTGAGCTACAGCACGGTAATTTTCCAATACGTTTGCTATTGATCGTTATCTTTAGTGTATTGGTCTGCATATGGCTCAGTCGTACGCTAACTCAGCGGATTGGCCGTGTACAAAATACCGTACACCGTATGATCGATGGTAATTATCAAGCCAACCCAGAACTGTCCAAGATGGGCGATGATGAGTTGGGGCTACTTGCCAAAGACGTTGCCCATCTCTCGACCAGACTGGTTGACAGTGAGCTGGCACGTAAGCAAATGCTCAGTGATATCTCACATGAGCTGCGTTCGCCACTTGCTCGTCTGGATGTAGCGACTGAGCTGACTCGAGATTTTGCGCCCAATGCTAACCGTTATCTAGACCGTATCGATAAAGAATCCACACGAATGAATGAGCTAATTGAGCAAATCATTCATATTCAATCCCTGCAAATGCAGCAATATACCGTTGATAACTTGGAGAGTGAGGCAGTCGATATATCTGACATTATTAGTAATATCGGAGAAGATGTCTGCTTTGAGTTTCAACATAAAGACGTATATTGGCAATGGCAACCGCATGAAGCCTCAGCGCTAGATAGTTTGGAAGGATTTTGGACAGTTCAAGGTAATGCAGAGCAGTTGTATAGTGCACTTGAAAATGTCATTCGCAATGCTTTTATGCACACGGCAGCGGGTTCGACAGTGATTGCGGAAATCAAAGCAATACAAATGGACAATAAGGCACCAGCTGTTCAAATTAATATAACAGACGAAGGCGGCGGTGTCGCAGACAAAGACTTAGAACGTATTTTTCATCCCTTTGTGCGGCTCGATACTGCTCGGCATCGTGACACTGGCGGCTATGGTCTTGGATTGGCTATTGTTCATGCTGTAGTTATGGCTCATAAAGGATATATCAATGCTCATAATCGGCAAGATGGTATTCAAGGGTTAGTGGTTCAAATAGTGCTACCTAGCAGATAAAAAGATAAATAATGTAGAAACAATTTATGTAACCAACATGCGCTTGTCATGTATTTTTAATGTGTATAAGCGCATATTTAGTAGTAGATAAAAGCTGGCTCTTTTTAAAACCGACGTAATTTATTACAAACAGGCAAAATGAAAAGTATTTATATTCGTTTAAATGAATATAATAGACAAACGGTACCAAAACGCGGATGAACGGTATTGTCTCTCTGTATATATTCGGTAATACTAATATATACAGAGAGTGATAAAGATTATACAAAACAAAACGTCTTATTCCTTAAAGACTATTACAACTATTATTTGAACAAGGTCTCGTTATTATAAGCTTATAACCCGTTTTATTTTGTCACATCGTCTCTCTGACATGGATCTTATCTCTGATTTTTTAAATCTGACAAGTCTGTAAGGGAGTACGCATCATGAACCGCATCTATAAAGTCATCTGGAATGAAGCCTTAAGTTGTTTTACCGCTGTTGGTGAATACGCCAAGGGACGTGGCAAATCTTCCAAATCTAGCGTTAGCTCTAACGCTACCATAAATACAACGTCTAACGCATCATCAATCAATAGATTACGTCTTAGCGCTATCGGAATAGGGTTGATAGCGGCTGGTTTTACGATGTCGCCGCAAGTTTTTGCAGCAACTGGAGTAGGGGGCGGTGTGGAAATTGGTACAGCTAGTAATTGTAGTACAGCTGCATCCGCAGGGAAGACCGATAGTGTCGCAGTGGGTTGTAATTCTGTTGCAGACTTATCATCTGATCCAGCAGTTACTTTTTATCAAAGAAACAACCCTGATAATACGGGTGTTGACACTTCTACAGCTTTTAGCTCTACCGCGATTGGTACTGGGGCAGTAGCAACCGAAGCAGGTACATCATTAGGGATGAATGCTTCGTCAAGTAATTTAGGAATTGCTCTAGGGATTCAATCAAAATCTGAAAATGTGGCAGCGGTTGCAATTGGACCCGCCGCCCTAGCAAAAGGAAATACCTCACTTGCTTTAGGTCGTCAATCTGCAGCGACAGAGGATTTTGCCCAAGCGATTGGTAATGTGTCTTCTGCTACGGGAAAAGGATCTTTAGCGATGGGTCATTCTGCTAGAGCAGAAGGATACCGCTCGATTGCCATTGGTTCTGCTGACATTAACGGTGCAGATGCTACAGGTACTCAGTCTGGTGTGGTATATCAGATAAATGAGCAGACTCTAGCGAAAGGCAAAGACTCGATGGCTTTTGGTAGCGGTGCGCAGAGTTTACTCGAGGACAGTGTCGCTTTAGGATCAAACTCAACTGCCAATGTCGGTGGTAATGTTGGAGGCTATGTACCAACTGGTGTCAATGGAGATGCTATATTAGCCACAAAAAGTACGACTGGTGCTGTAAGCGTGGGTAGAGCTGCCTCTGGAAATGAAGCAGCGGTTCGTCGTCAAATTGTTAATCTAGCCGCGGGTACCAACAATAGTGATGCAGTGAACGTTGCGCAGTTAAAAGGTGGTATCTCAAGTGTCATTGACTTAGGTTTCGACATTACTGCCGACAACGCCTCATTAGCGCCTGGTGAGACTAAAGACAAAGTCAAACTTGGTGAGACGGTCAAATACACCAGTGCAGATGGCAGTATCGTCACTACAGTGGCAGATAACGAAATCGACTTTGCATTGGGCGACAATCTCAGTGTTGGTGGGCCAGGTCTAGACGGTGAAGATGGTGTAGATGGCTTCATCGGTGTGAATGGCGCAGACGGTCAATCTGGCATTGCCCTGAATGGCGCTGATGGCACAATCGGGCTAACGGGTCCAACTGGTGCATCAGGTACCATCGGTGTCATTAATGGCGTACTTGGTGTGAACGGTGTGAACGGTGAGGACGGCATTACACGTATCGTCATTGATGATATCCAAGTTGCCACCATGGAAGATGGTATGAAATTCGCAGGAAACACGGGTGCTACCATTGCTAAGCAGCTCAACGAAACCTTGAACATCGAAGGTACGTTAGCTAACTCTGCTGATGCCTCAGGTGCCAACCTACGTGTTGACAGTGATAACGGTAAGCTAAATCTAATGATGGCTAAGAACCTAACGGATCTTGACAGCATCATGATCAATAACGGTGGTCCGATTATTAGCAGTACGGGTATTGATATGGGTTCCAACGCTGATGAAGAGGATTACCCAACCAACACAATCACGAACCTTGGAAAAGGTGTCAATGGTACTGATGCGGTGAACCTTGATCAGTTGAATGATGTGACAACGGATCTGACTGACTTAGGTTTCGACATTACTGCCGACAACGCCTCATTAGCGCCTGGTGAGACTAAAGACAAAGTCAAACTTGGTGAGACGGTCAAATACACCAGTGCAGATGGCAGTATCGTCACTACAGTGGCAGATAACGAAATCGACTTTGCATTGGGCGACAATCTCAGTGTTGGTGGGCCAGGTCTAGACGGTGAAGATGGTGTAGATGGCTTCATCGGTGTGAATGGCGCAGACGGTCAATCTGGCATTGCCCTGAATGGCGCTGATGGCACAATCGGGCTAACGGGTCCTGCAGGGATAGACGGTGTGAGTCCAACGCTGACCATGCGTCCAGAAATCCAATCTGGCGACGTATTTGATGATGACACAGACGTCACTCGCTTAAGTTACGAAGATGTTGACGGTAACAGTCATACCATAGCGACGTTAGAAGATGATGGTTTACGATTCTCTGGTAATGACAATCCAACTGTTGGTTATGTCACTCGCAACCTAAACAAGGAGATGCAGATTGTTGGTAGTAAAACAGCTATTGGTACATATTCATCAGGCAATATCAATACGATTGCGACACAAGATGGTGGTATTGAGATTCAAATGGCTGATTCACCGAAGTTTGGTGAGGTAGTCATCAATGCTGAAAATACCGGTAAAATCACGGGTCTTGCTGCTGGTGAGGACGATACTGATGCCGTCAATGTCTACCAGCTCAATCAAACCAATTCTACTATCAACCAAGGTCTAGACTTTGGGGGTGACAGTGGTACCGATGTCAACCGTAAACTTGGTCAAAAGCTAACTGTCAAAGGTGGCGATACCATCAATGCTGATCCAGCAACGAAAAACATTAGTGTCACTGCTAATGGTACTGATACCTTGACTATCAGATTGGATAAAGATATTAATCTTGGTAATACAGGCAGCGTTACCACTGGCAATACTCAGGTTAATAATGCAGGCATTACTTTATATAATGGCGATAATAATCAGGTAGCACTGACTAACAATGGTCTGAACAATGGCAACAACAAAATTACTAATGTTGCTGATGGATTGTTGAGCGCTACTAGTAAAGATGCGGTTAACGGTAGTCAGCTGTTTAAGACCAATAACGAAGTCGCTAAAGGTATCAAAATTGGTGACGGCAATAGCGATAATGATCAGCAATTCTCGCTAGGCGATACTATCAATGTCACAGGAGATAACAATCTGACTACTGTCGCTTCTGCGACTGGCGTCCAAGTGAAACTGAATAATCAGTTAGACCTTGGAGATGCTGGCAGTATACAGATAGGTAACAGCATCATGAGTAATGCAGGCTTTACCTTCGTTGGAAATGGCGTGAATAGAATGGTTTCTCAGGTCTCATTGAGTAGCCGTGGTCTAGACAATGGAGGCAACCCCATTCGCAACGTTGGGGAAGGTGTGCTAAATACGGATGCTGTCAATGTTGGGCAGTTAAAAGATGTCGCCATTGCCTTGGATCAAGGTTGGGGCATCACCGCTCAAGGTGATATCGCTACGATGGTAAAACAAGGAGATGCTGTCGACCTTAGCAGTAAAGACGGTAATATCAAGGTATCTAGGAAATCAGTGAGTGATGTCGTTGCTCTTAATGGTAGTCCATCACTACAAGCTGTAGCCATACCTACCAATGCTAATGACATTAGCTTTGATCTGAACCCAGATATTACTTTGAATAGCGTAACCACTGGTAGTACGGTTATGAATGACGATGGACTGACTATTGCAGGTGGCCCAAGCATCACGAAAAGTGGTATTGATGCCGCTAATACCAAAATTACCAACGTTCAAAATGGAGAAGTTTCGGCAGAAAGCCAGGACGCCATAAACGGCGGTCAGCTTTACGCCCAAGGAGCTGGTATCAGTAGTATTATCGGTGGTGACACTGTTTACAATGCCGAAGATGGTACTTTTACCAACAGTGACATTGGTGGAACGGGTGAAAGCAATATTGATGGTGCGATTGCTTCTATCAGACAAGGTACGATTGAAATTAGTGAAAATGTGCAAATTAACACAGAGAGCATTACCACTAATACAACCAATATCGCGACCAATACGACAAATATTGCTACGAATACCAGCAATATCACGACCAATACCACGAATATCAAAACCAATAAAGATAAGCTAGATGCTGGACTCAATTTTGGCGCAGACAGTGGTGCTAATATCAACAAACCAATTGGCGATGATAGTGTCCTAAGCTTCACTGGTGGCAGTAACATCACCACCACAGCAGATGGCAGTAGTATTAAGTTTGATCTAAACGGTAATATCAGCGTTGATAGTGTCACAGTTGGGACAACGGTGATCAATAGTGAAGGCATTAGTATGCAAGATGGACCAAGTATGACGTCTCAAGGTCTATATGCTGGTAACCAACGCATGACTGGTGTCGCCGATGGGGTCGAAGCAACAGACGCCGTCAATTATAGTCAGCTTAGCGCGCTTGATAGTCGACTCAATAACAATATGAGCGATCTTGGCTACAAAATTGACGAAGTAGAAGACGATGCAAACGCAGGTATCTCAGCTGCGATGGCAATGTCGGCAATGCCTCAAGCTTATATCGCAGGTAAGTCATTGATCGGTGGCGGTGTTGGTACCTACAATGGAGAGAGCGCTGTAGCAATTGGTTTCTCTAAATTATCTAATGATGGTCGCTGGGTCATCAAGGTAAATGGTACAGCAGATACTCAAGGTAACGTAGGTGGGGCAGTTGGTGCAGGTTTCCATTTTGATTAACAAAACCTTTCGACTGTAGTTATCGATAGACTATAAAAAAGCAAGACATTGGATGTCTTGCTTTTTTACGGCTTGATAAAGGGTGGTTAACTAGGGTATATCATCAATTAGCACATTAATACATTTAGTGGCCTTAAAATAGCAAGTTTTGTCAAACAACGAGTTCTTCTTTGTTTGGCTACAATTCGTCTTATTTTAGGGTCCGTAATCTAAATTATGACATGCCCTAAGAATATAAGTAGCGTGCTGTTCAAAAAACTGTCTTAAATTAGGCATCACGTTTCGGCGCATCAGGCTGCATCATAGGATCCGCATCTGCGAACGCTTTTAGTGTACGGCAATGAGTATCAATAGCGACGATATTGGGATAAGCGCTCAAATCTACTTTGAAGCGGCGAGCAGAAGAGACTTGCGGAATCAAATAACAATCTGCGAGAGTAGGACTGTCCCCATAGCAGAACTGTCCGCGATTGTTATCCACTGCCAAACGTGTCTCTAAAGCGGCAAAACCTTCATTGATCCAGCGATTGCACCATGCAATCACATCTTTCTTGTCTACTGACAGCTCATTGCGTAGGTACTGTAGGATGCGGCGATTACTAATTGGGTGGATGTCGCAACCAATCATGGCGCTCAGCGCGCGTACCTGCATACGCCCAGCAGCATCGTTAGGTAATAGTGCGTGCTCAGGGTAGACCTCTTCTAACCACTCCAAGATAGCTGGACTTTGGTATAATAATAAATCGTCAGCTTGTAGGACAGGCACCAGTCCTTGCGGATTAATCGCTTTAAAGGCAGACTCTAACTGTTCATCCTGTGCCAGATTGATCGTGATATCCTCGTAATCTAAGCCTTTTAGGTTCATAGCGATACGAGTACGGTAAGACGTGCTACTACGAAAGTAGCCATAAAGTGTCATCATGATTCATGTCCTTATATTGATGTGTTTTTATAAAGATAAATATTATGAAGTAGGGGCTGTATCTTAGTGATATTTGATCGGGTAAACCCTTATTGAACAAACCACTAACAAGCAAACCATCATTAAAAATAACCAAGCACACCAGAATCGAGTAAATCATGCCAGCAGACAAAACCCTTGTAGACAGTTCTATCAGCAGTAAAAACCAAAGTGGGGTTCAGTCGCTTGAGATTGGGCTGTCGATACTCGATGTGCTGATCGACCGCAATGAGCCTATGATGCTAAAGGATGTCGCTGAAGCCATGCAAATGCATCCAGCAAAATCCCATCGTTACTTGGTCAGTCTCATCCGCAAAAACTACGCGCGTAAGCTTGATGATGGGCGCTATGGGCTTGGCGATAGGGTCAATGCATTGGCATCATTAGGACATACGGAACTCAACCGAAACAATCTCTTGGCACGTCTCACGCAAGTGGCTAATGAAATCAAAGATACCTTAAATTGCGGTGTGCAAATCGCCAAATGGTTTAGCGAAGGCCCTATTATTATTCAGTCCGTTGAGCCAGACAGCCCGATTAGTATCATCACTCGTATCGGCTCACGTATGCCGCTGACGACATCGGCCACAGGGCAGTTATTTGCCAGCTATCAACCTGATGCCGTCATTCAACCATTGGTCACAGCTGAGTGGCATACGAGTAATACCGCTGTAGATATGGCCGAGAAATTGCAGCACTTTACCCAGCTACAAGCTAAAATACGTACTCAAGGCTATGCGACAGTGACGGGCGATATGCTTATGGGGATTAACGCCATTACGATACCTGTTATATTGCCGCAGTTTGCCAATAGTGCTACTAAACCATCCATGAGTAGTGTCAAAATTGCTAGTGAAGATCTACCGCTAGAATATGCCATCACTATCATTGGGACGACAGAGCAATTACCTATGAGTGAGCAACATAACGTGGTGGAGCAAATACTAACGATAGCGAGGCGTTATCAAATTGCCTAGCCAGTATGTGGTGCTATAAGCTAGGGTGTGTCTTCAATTCATGCTTTAAACCATACAGGCGCTACTGGCCGCTTTTGCTTTTTTGTATACATTGTCAGCGTCTAGACCAGTCGCATTTACCTCATCAAGGTAATGCTGAGAGCCTTCCATTAATGGGCCTCTCCAATCTGGGTCATTGAGTGGATCAGGAATATCAATCATAATATCGCCTTTTGCTTTGGCGGCGGCCATCGCTTTGGCATTGCTGACGTCAAATACTTTAGAGATATGCGCTGCCAGCTCTGCGCCAGAATTATCATCGATTACTTTTTTGAGGTCATTAGGCAAACTGTTGTATTTCTCTTTGTTCATGCTAATCACAAAGGTGGAATTATAAAAAGGAATATTGGTGTGCGTATTGATCAGCTCATCAAGGCGAAACGCTTGAATGGGTTGCCAAGTAAAGCTGAGCCCATCAATGACACCGCGCTGTAGAGAGGTATAAGTATCACTGGCAGGCATGCCGACAGGTGCAGCACCAGTGGCTTCGATAATGTGGCTAGCAACCGCAGAAGGTTGGCGAATACGCAGACCTTTCATATCAGCTGGCGTGCGAATCAGTTTATCAACCGTATGAAGTGCACCTTGTCCAGTGCCTATCAGCGCTAGCAAGTGAGTGTCTTCGTACTCGTCTTTAATGACACCCTCGTCATATAGTTTATGAAGTATACAGCTCTGCTGCTGTGCAGTATTTGTGATGCCTGGCAACTCTACGATTTGAGTCAAAGGAAAACGTCCTGCTGTATATCCTTGCGCTTGCATACCAATATCTACGCTACCTTTAGCTGTAGCGTCATAGGTAGCACCTGGTTTGCTGAGCGTCGCAGAAGGGTATATCTCAACCTTTAAGCGACCTTTTGAATCTGCTTCAATTTTCTTTGCCCATGGCTCTAACGCTTCGGTGTTTATATTGTCAGTGGCAGTCATGAAATGCGAGAACCGCAATGTTGTCACTTCACCTGCATCTGTAGACGCGCCTCCTGCTTGGTCGTTATTGGAGCAACCAGTCATCGCAATCGAGGCGGCTAAGAATATTCCTAGAGGGGTTCTTATTTTCATCATAGAGTCCTTTCATGATGGTTAGATATGGTTCGCTATTCATTAATACCTAGGGTATGTCGTCAATTAGCACTTTTATAATTAAAGCGATGATTAACTGATCATTTAAAAAGGCAGTAAACAGAATGACAGGAGAGTTACTCACCGACAGGGGCAACTTCGCGTGCTTCAGACAACTCATCACTATGCAAAAACTGTGTATGTGCAGGAGCACGCTTGGTACGAGACCATTCATCTAACATGTCTTGCTTGATGGCATCTGTAATCATCGAGACTTTGTCTTCTGAGGTCGGATCGTCATAGGTCAGCTCGAGGCGATGACCATTGGGATCAAAGAAGTAAATCGAGTGAAAGATGCCGTGATTGGTCACGCCAATGACATCGATGCCTGCATTTTCTAAATGCTCTTTGGCAACAATTAGCTCGTCACGGTCCTTAACCTTTAGCGCTAAGTGCTGCACCCAACTTGGAGTATTAGGATCAAAGCCCATCTCAGGTTGATTGGGTACTTCAAAAAACGCTAAGACATTTCCATTACCAGCGTCCAAAAAGACGTGCATATAAGGGTCAAAGGCTTTGGTCGAAGGCACATGATCTTCTGCGAATGCCAGAATAAAATCCATATTTAGATTCTTTTTATACCATTCGACGGTTTCTTTGGCATCTTTGCAGCGATAAGCCACATGATGGATTTTCTCAATTTGAAAGCTCATATCAAACTCCTTTTGATAAGGCGTTTTGTTAATATTAATATATAAACTGCCAGTAATTAGAGTCGATATGTCTTTACTTTCTGACAGTCTTAATCTATTTCTACGCCTTTTTTATATACGGTTTTTATTTATCAAAATCAAAGCTAAGCGCTGGTAATACCTTGC
The DNA here is from genome assembly GCF_022129425.1 of Psychrobacter sp. Ps1. Lineage (NCBI taxonomy): Bacteria > Pseudomonadati > Pseudomonadota > Gammaproteobacteria > Moraxellales > Moraxellaceae > Psychrobacter > Psychrobacter sp. Ps1. Next base: position 80,532 of record NZ_JADQAN010000015.1, read on the forward strand.
CGCGTACTTCACCAAAGCCAACACGGATGCCGTCTTTTTCGCTATAGCCTTTCATAATGACTGTGTCACCATCTTCGATAAAGCTGCGTGTTTCGCCACCTTCAAGCGTGACTGGTTTGGTAGCATTCCAAGCAATCTCTAGCATCGAGCCATAAGAATCAGGCGTTGGTCCTGAAATCGTGCCTGAACCCATCATGTCACCGACTTCAACTTTGCAGCCAGTGATGGTGTGGTGGGTGAGCTGCTGTGCCATTGACCAGTACATGTATTTGAAGTTGGTCTCACAAATGATGGTCGCTGTTTCCGCATTTTTAGGTAGTAATTCAACCGATAGATTGATGTCAAAGCTGTTGTCGCTCGATTTTTCATTTAAATAAGCGAGTGGCTTGGGTTCTTGTGTTGGACAAGCTGTTTTGAACGGAGCCAACGCATCCATGGTGACAATCCAAGGAGAAACCTCGGAGGCAAAGGTCTTAGCATTAAATGGACCTAAAGGCACGTATTCCCATTTTTGGATATCTCGTGCTGACCAGTCATTGAGCAACACCATGCCAAAAATATGATCAGCGGCATCATCTACGGCGATTGGCTGACCGATATGATTGCCTTTACCAACGACAAATGCGGTCTCTAGCTCAAAATCCAAGCGCTTACAGGCAGAGAAGATAGGGCGGTCGTCAGGGCTAGGCTTTAGCTGACCGGATGGACGCACGATATCAGTTCCACTGACGATGACGGTGCTGGCGCGTCCGTTATAGCCGACAGGCATTTCGGTCCAATTAGGTAGCAAGGCGTTGTTTGGATCGCGGAACATGGTGCCGACGTTGGTCGCGTGCTCTTTCGATGAATAGAAATCGGTAAAGCCCGGTACTTGCACTGGCAAATGCATGGTGACGTCTGCTTGCTTAAACAGGACTTTGTTCTGTAAGTCTGCATTGTCACGTAGGGTGTCATTGTCGCTAGACAGCAGTGTCTGAATCGTCGTACGTGCCTGCGTCCAATTGTCTCGACCAGAATCAATAAAAGAATTTAGCGTGGATTGGTTAAAATAAGGACCACCATCCAAACTTAATAGTCCTTCTGTTTCTAATACAGACAAGTCGAGCACATGCTCACCGATGGCAACGCCTGCACGGCGCTTGTTATCACCAACAGCGTCTTTGGTTTCACTAAAGATACCATAAGGGAGATTATGAATAGAAAAGTCAGAGTCAGCAGCGATATCGATAAAAGACGTGAGTGTGCTGTCAGTCGTTGACATGATTTGCTCCTTGCTAATATACATTATGAATTACGTTATAATTAATTACTTACGTATAATGTAATTTATTGATATATGGATTGCAAGTTTTTTGTGCAATGTCTTTTGTGAAAAGGCTGCTTTGAAAAGTGGTTGTCGTTGTTTTGACTAAACGGTTCTGACTAGATGATTTTAATAAAATAGTTTTGACGAAATAATTTTGATTAAATACTAGGCACAAAAAAAAGGCCGAGCAATCGCTCAGCCTTTCTTATCTATGTTTATTTTTTATAAAGTTACATATTGAGGAACATGTTAAGTAACTTGGACTAATTAATCTTTTAAGACGTCTGCCATGGCATTAGCCACATAGTCGATGTTACTAGTATTCAGTCCAGCCACACACATACGTGAGTTAGATACCATATAGATCCCAAACTCAATCTGTAAACGCTCGACTTGCTCAGGCGTGAGACCAGTAAAGCTAAACATACCATTTTGACGAGTGATGTAATCAAAGTTACGGTTAGGGATTTTAGCTTCTAATACCGATTTTAGCTTTAGGCGCATGGCTTTGATACGGTCGCGCATCGCATAAACTTCGCCAACCCACTGCTCATGTAGTGCTTCATCGTTCATGACGATATCGACCACGCGTCCACCATGTGATGGCGGGCTTGAGTAAATACGGCGTACAGTTGCGTTCAGCTGACCGAATACGCGATCGGTTTCGTCTACGGTTGGGCAGACGACTGATAGGCCGCCGACGCGCTCGCCGTATAGCGATAAGTTTTTAGAGAATGAGTTGCTAACAAACAATGGGAGGCCCATCTCAACTGCTTTACGAATAGCGTAAGCGTCGCTGTCCATGTCTTCGCCAAACCCTTGATAAGCGATGTCCATGAATGGAATCAGCTCACGCGCCTTCACGACATTGAGTACAGTATCCCATTGCGCTTGGGTCAAATCCATACCGGTTGGGTTATGACAGCATGGGTGTAGCAAGATGACGTCGTTTTTGTTCAATGTCTCAAAAAACGCAATCATTTCCTCAAATTTGATACTGCTGTTGGCTTTGTCGTAGTACGGGTATTTACCCACTTCTACATCAGAGCCTTCAAAGATAGCAATATGGTTGCCCCATGTTGGATCGCTCACATAGCACTTAGCTTGTGGGAACCAGTCATGGATAAACTCAGCACCAACTTTCAATGCGCCAGAACCACCGATTGTAGCGATAGTAGCGACCAAGCCGTCTTTTAAAATCTGGGCGTCTTTACCAAATAGTAATTCCTGACAGCCTTTACGGTGGCCTGGCAGGCCTGCCATTGGCAGGTATGGACGCGGTGCGATAGGATCAGCAATACGCTCTTCGGCTGTTTTTACACAGTCGAGTACAGGCAATACGCCATTCTCATCATAATAAATACCAATACCTAAATTGACCTTGTTAGGATTGCTATCTGCTGAGTATTTTTCCATAAGACCTAAGATTGGATCACCAGCGTAATAATCGATACGTTCAAACATGCCATTTCCTTATAAAAATATAAATCGAGCAGCCGAAAATCATAGAGCAAATTGCGGCTGAACTCAACACGAGAGTGGGTTATATGAGGCAATTAATAAAATAAATAGCCAAATAGATTGTTTATCCGTCTATCAAGCGCATTTGACATGCTATACGTCATTCGCTAGACGACGATTCAGAGTGATGTAGGTCGTTATAATGAGTCGCAAAATACGTTTGCAAAAACTGCTTAAAAGCAATTGTCGCCGGAGACAATGCCCGTGAGGCACGCTGATAGATAAAAAATTGCCGCATTTTGACTGGTTGAGCGAGTGGTCGCATCAGCAGTCCATTGGCACTGACCCAATCAATAACTTCAGGCATATAGGGCAGACACAACGTGATACCAAAGCCTTGCCGCGTCATCTCAAGTGCGGTGGACATGAAGTTCACCTTGTATCGAGCTTGTTGCACATGAGCGGAGATAGAGTCGTCGAGCTCTGCGGTTACTTGATCGAGGAACGGACCTTGTAAGGTAATCAGCGGTGTTTCTAATAAATCTTGCCAAGTAATTTCGTCTCTTTGTGCCAGTGCATGATTGTCTGGCATAACCACACAAAAAGGTAGCTGATACAACAGGTCAGCCCCGATATCATCTTCAGTTTCTATAAAACCAAGCTCGGTACCAACCCCTAAATCGACTTCGATATCTTGAATATGCTTGAGCAAGTTTTCTGCTGAACAGTCCAATAGTGAGACGCCAATATTTGGATATTCTTTGGCAAATTGAGCGATGACGGCAGGTAGGGAAGATGCTGCAAACTGTGATACCGCCAAGCGTACCTGACCTTGGGCCAAGCTGGTCAAGCTACTTGCTTCATTTTCAAACAGCTGCATTTCATTCAAGATGCGCCGTGCTTGCGGTAGTAGGTGCCGTCCTACTGCTGACAGAGACAACTGGCGAGTGGTGCGATCAAACAGCACGATACCGAGGCCAGTCTCTAATTCCTTAATCAATCCACTAACAGCAGATTGAGTCAAATACATCTGTTCGCTGGCACGAGTAAAGCTGCCGTTGTCAGCGACTTTGATAAATGCGGTCAATTGGCGAATGCTGATATTCATAAGTAAACCTGATAAATAAATCATAAAAAACAATTAGTCTTATAAATAAAGCTAATCTAATATAAATACAACGTCAACAATAAAGATTGATTATTAATCGTTTTATAGACTTTTACTATTGATCGACTTTTACTACTCATCGATTTTCTATTACCAATTGAAATTAAGGATAATTACAATGGCAGATTTATTTGACAACCCAATGGGACTAAATGGATTTGATTTCGTCGAGTTTGCCTCTCCGCAGCCTGATGCAGTCGACGCATTGTTTAAGCAGCTTGGTTTTGCTCATGTCGCCAATCATCGTTCAAAAGATGTTGCGCTATATCGCCAAGGTGATATCAACCTTATCCTAAACCGCGAGCCAAAAAGCCAAGCCAGTTACTTCGTTGAAGAGCATGGCGCTGGTGCTTGTAGCATGGGCTTTCGGGTAAAAGATGCCAAAAAAGCGTATGAGCGTGCGGTAGAAATGGGTGCGCAGCCAGTAGACGTGCCAACTGGGGTGATGGAGCTTAGATTGCCTGCTATCAAAGGTATTGGTGGCTCACTAATCTATTTGATTGACCGTTATAAAGACGGCGAATCTATCTATGATGTCGACTTTGAGTTCTTTGCAGATATCGACAGAAACCCTGTCGGCTATGGTTTCAAAGTTATCGACCATTTAACGCACAACGTCTATCGTGGACGCATGGCGTACTGGGCAAAATTCTATGAGCGTATCTTTAATTTCCGCGAGATTCGTTACTTTGATATCAAAGGTGAGTACACGGGACTAACCAGTAAAGCCATGACCGCACCTGATGGAAAAATCCGTATTCCGCTGAATGAAGAAGCCAAACAGGGCGGTGGTCAAATAGAAGAATATCTAATGCATTTCAATGGCGAAGGTATTCAGCATATTGCGCTAGCCAGTGATGACTTGTTTGCCAGCATCGATAAGCTAAAAGCGGCTGGTATTCCGCTTATGACCGCACCAAATGCTGCTTACTATGAAATGCTGAGCGAGCGCTTACCGAACCATGGTGAAAATGTCGCCGACTTGCAAACGCGTGGTATCTTGTTAGACGGCACGACAGAAGGCGGTGCACCGCGTCTGCTGCTACAGATTTTCTCTGAAACTATTTTGGGTAGCCCAGTGTTCTTTGAGTTTATTCAGCGTAAAGGCGATTATGCAGATGGCTTTGGTGAAGGTAACTTTAAAGCGTTGTTTGAGTCGATAGAGCGCGACCAAGTACGTCGCGGTACAGTCGGTCAGCCAGAGACTGAAACGCTATAAAGCTACCTAACGCTTAGCCCACATTTAATCAATGGACAAGACAAAAGGAGTTTGTGTTGTCCTTAATAGGAGTATTACCTACAAGCACGACAGCAAAGGTAATGCTCTCATTGCGATAAAAGGAATACAGGCATGGAACGCCTATCACAGATAGATTCTCTTAATACGGCCATCGGTACCAATAGCGTTGCGACTAATAAGCAAAGCAACGATGCGTCCAGTCATTCTAATGCGACAAATAAAAAACAACCGTATATCTCACACCAACCCGATAGTCATGGTCATATTCACTATAGTGATGATGAGCATGCGATGTGGCAAGCGCTGCTGGCACGTCAAGCGGAACAAACGCCCAATCGTGCGTGTACTGCATATTTAGAGGGTTTAACTAAGTTAAACCTACCGACCACACGTATTCCTCAGCTACGAGATATTGACGAGGTATTACAAGCGACCACAGGTTGGCAGACCGCCGCTGTGCCTGCATTAATCAGCTTTGGTAAATTTTTTAAACTGCTCGCCAATAAGTCCTTTCCTGTGGCGACGTTTATTCGTCGATTTGATGATATGGACTATATTGAAGAGCCTGATATCTTTCATGAAATCGTTGGGCATTGCCCGCTATTGACCCATCCTGCGTTTGCAGCCTTTAATGAGACGTATGGCAAGCTTGGTCTTAGCGCAACGAAAGAGGAGCGCTGGTTTTTAGCACGACTGTATTGGTTTACCATTGAGTTTGGATTGGTCGGCAGTCGCATAGAAAATCGTAGAATCTACGGCGGCGGTATATTAAGTTCACCTTCTGAAACGGTCTATGCGCTTGATCATACAGCACAAGAGCAATCAAACCTTCAATATACAACACAGCATCAGCCTAAACCGCAACCTGAACACCGAGCGTTTGATTTGCTTGATGTGTTGCGGACGCCTTATCGTATCGATCAGATACAGCCGATCTACTATGTTATCGATGAATTAGATACCTTATTTGATATCGTCAATAGTGACATTATGGGTGCGGTCAAAAAAGCTATGTCGCTTGGACTATTCGAGCCGACCTATCCAGAAAAAACTCGTTAAAATGGCAATTCAAAATTAAACATAAAAACCAACACTTCAGTACGGAATATTGAGATAGCAATACAGCTATATCAACATGGACGTACGAGTATTAGAAAGTAGCTATCAAAACAGACATCGAAAACAGCCACTATAAAAGGATTTTATTATGACAGCATTATCACAAAACAGCTGCGAAGCTTGCCGCATTGGCTCACCAAAAGTTGATGAAGCCGAAGCGCGAGAACTATTACCGCAAATTCCTGATTGGTCATTGATCGAAGTAGATGGTATTCAGCAATTGCAGCGTCAGTATAAATTTAAAAACTTCGTCTCAGCAATGGCATTTGCCAATCAACTGGCAGACATCGCTGAAGCAGAAGGGCATCATCCGGGTATATTGGTAGAGTGGGGTAAGGCTACGGTCACTTGGTGGTCGCATAGTATTAAGGGTTTGCATCGCAATGATTTTGTCATGGCAGCTAAGACCGATGACTTAATCGATAAGTAATAGGTTGCTTTACTAACAAATCACTTCAATCATACTTCTACCATTAAAATTAAAATCAAACCCAATCTAGTGCCAGTATTTACTGGCATTTTAAGGATGTGTCATGCCACCAAAACCCCTTACATTAATCAGTGCCAAGCTCGCCTTTATTATATCCGCCATCGTCATCGGTATCATGGGCATCACCATGATCGGCTTTGGCTGGGTGCCTCATCTGTCTCTTATCCTCGCCATCTGTGTGTTACTGGCTATCGGTAT